>JBBRHK010000321.1:0-3680 GCA_038222815.1 Chitinophagales bacterium | reverse complement strand
AGATTAAGTGCTACTAATCTTGCTGGGGTTCAACCTGGAACCACTAATGTAGGAATGCGATTAGTACGTACAGCACCTTAATAATATTTCGTTCAAACTAAATTTAGAAAAATGAAATATTATTTATTAATTCTTCTTGCTTTGTGCACGACTGGCTTGGCGGCTCAGCCACCCAACAATGCAATATTTAATGGAGGAAATGGGGATGGGGTAGATAGAACCGCTTTCGCTCAAGCATCCACCAATATTTTTAATGGAGGCAACGCTGATGGATGGAATTTAACTTCATTTGCCCAGATTTCAACAAATATTTATAATGGTGGCAATGCAGATGGTTGGAGCTTTACAAGCTTTGCACAAGCGAATTCTAATATTTTCAACGGAGGAAACGCAGATGGCTGGTCTTTCAACAGTTTTGCCCAAGCCCTAAATAACATATACAATGGTGGTAATGCAGATGGATGGGCTTTCACAAATTTTGCGCAAGCAGCTAACAATATTTTTAATGGTGGAGAAGGCGATGGATGGGCTAGTACCTACAGACCACTTGGACCGCTACCCATTACCTTAATTTCTTTCGACGCTGCAAAGCAAAATACAAAAGTAAAATTGGATTGGGTGGTAGCAAATGCAGTGAACTTTAGCAGGTTTGAAGTGGAGCGGAGTAGTAATGCAGTAAGCTTTGTGAAAATTGGAACTGTAAATGGAACGTCTGCAAATAATTTTAGTTTTGTAGATGCTTTCCCCACCTCGGGTAATAATTATTACCGCTTAAAGCTTATCGATATTGATGGTAAGTTTACCTACACCCCAGTAAGGGTAGTGAATTTTGGATCAACGGAAGATTTTATTTCCATTTATCCTAATCCAGTTATTACGCAAACTAAGCTTGTGCTTACTGTAAATATGATGAGCCAACCTATGGTATTGAATGTTATCAATAGTCTGGGACAGGTAGTGATTCAACAAAAAATTGGAACTAATTCACAAGCTATTGTGCAACTGGATTGTAGTAGATTGCCCGCTGGTACCTATGTGGTACACCTAAGGGGAAATACAATAAATGTGAGTAGCAGGCTCGTGAAACAATAAAGTAAAAGGTGGAAATTGCGAGGCTGAATCAAAATAGTATGATTCAGCCTCTTTTTTTTAATTGCTTTCATTGACTAGGTTATATAAATTAATGGGTACTATTAAATATATTTGCATCGCAAAACGAATCTTTTCTACTGAATTAAATATTATAAATGACCAATACCTATCAAAGTCTAGTAAATCAAACCTTTAATTTTCCGCAGGAAGGATTTAAACTAGAAGATGCGCATCTTACCTATAATGATGTAAATATAAAAGCGCTGATAGATAAACACGGTACACCATTAAAGATTTCTTATCTCCCTAAAATTGGAATGCAGATTCAAAAGGCGAAGCAAATGTTTGCCAATGCAATTAAAAAACATAAGTATGAGGGGGAATATCATTATTGCTATTGTACAAAAAGCTCTCATTTTAGTTTTATAGTAGAAGAAGCGCTGAAGAATGATATTCACTTAGAAACATCTTTTGCTTACGATATAGATATCATTAACAGTCTTTATAAGAAAAGAAAAATAAAGAAAGACATTCACATTGTGTGTAATGGTTTCAAACAAAAAAATTACACTAGCAGAATTGCGAAGCTGATCAATGATGGATTCACGAATGTAATTCCTGTTCTCGATAATAAGGAAGAGTTGGCTATGTATAAGGGTAGAATTAGGACTGGTCAGCCGTTTAAGTTAGGTATTAGAATAGCCGCAGAGGAGGAACCAAGTTTCCCGTTCTATACTAGTCGCCTAGGTATGAAAGCTAAAGATGTATTGGAATTTTATGTAGATAATATAGAAGGTTACGAAGATAAGTTTCAATTAAAAATGCTGCATATCTTTTTGAATAAAGGTATCAAGGATGATATTTATTACTGGAGTGAGTTACAGAAAAGTATTGCTCTTTATTGCCAGTTAAAGAAGATTTGTCCTGAGCTAGATAGCATTAATATTGGTGGTGGCTTTCCTATAAAACATAGCCTAGGATTTGATTACGATTATCAATTTATGATAAACGAGATTGTAAAGAATATAAAAAATGCTTGTAAAAAAGCAAAAGTACAAATGCCAAACATCTATACAGAGTTTGGAAGTTTTACCGTGGGAGAGAGTATGGCGCACATCTACAGTGTAATAGGAGAGAAGATGCAGAATGATAGAGAGACTTGGTATATGATAGATTCTTCTTTCATAACTACTCTGCCAGATACTTGGGGAATTGGAGAAAAATTCTTGATGCTGCCTATCAATAAATGGGGGAACGAATACCAGCGTGTCGTACTAGGCGGAATTACCTGCGATGGCCACGATTATTATGATAGCGAGGAGCATATCAATGAAGTTTTCTTACCTAAACCGAAATCAAATATTGAAGGAAAGGAAGAAGAAAATAAGGATCCATTATATGTTGGATTCTTTCATACCGGTGCTTACCAAGATCAGATAAGTGGATATGGTGGAATAAAGCATTGCCTTATTCCTTCGCCAAAGCATATCATTATAGAAAAAGATAAAAATGGTAAACTGATAGATTGGGTCTATGCTAAAGAGCAAAGTTCACAATCAATGTTGAAGATATTGGGCTATTAAAAAGACGTGCATAAACTAAATTCTGCAAGTTTTATTCCGAATAAAAAGATTTAATAAAAATGGAACTAAAGGCATATAGTGAAATGACGGATCAAGAATTGATAGTGGAATCAAAAAAATTGAAATCTTTTTCGATAATGAATGCTTTATTCATTGGCTTTCTTTTGGGAGTGATATTTTTCAGTGTTGCTAAAAGTACTTGGGGAATGTTTACAATAATTCCTTTATATTTTATTTACAAAATGGTTAATGACCCAAGAAATAAGAGGGTAAAAGAATTGCAAAGTTTATTCGAAGAGCGTAATCTTAAATGGTAATAAATGATTGCTTTTTACAAGCCGAATAGATCTAGCAGCGGGTAAATAGACTTTTACTCCTAAGTTAGTTTTCTTTCGAGTCTTTATTAAGTCTTTTATTTACTGATTTGTCTTTAGCAATTATTGAAAAATGAAAAAACCGTGCATAAAATTAATTACACACGGTTATAATCAAAAAACCAAAACCATCAACCTATAAAATCTCTATGTCTTTTGAGAACGCTTTAGCAGCTTCTCTCTTAGGAAGTTCTAGGGTAAGAATTCCATTATCGTACTTTGCGGTAATGCTAGCTGCTTCTATCTTTTCATTGATAGTAAAACTTCTTTTAAACGCTTTTACACTAAATTCCTTTCTAATAAATTTGTTGCCTTCATTCAGTTCTACTTCCTGTTTCTCAGTGCTAATGGTCAGTAAGTTGTTTTCTAAGCCTACTTTAAAGTCTGCTTTCTGGTAACCTGGAGCCGAGATACTTACTTGATATGCATCTGAAGTTTCCTCGATATTTACAGGAGGATTAGTTAGTACATCTTCTCGAAAAGTTTTGCCTACTGCTGTAGGTAGTTCATTGAAAAATTCATTTACAAATCCATTTAAAGATTTTGAAAAAGGACTGTTCATTTTTACGTTTGTCATTGCTATAAATTTTATTTTTTAAGATTAATTATTTGAATGGAAGATTGCAAAATG
>JBBRHK010000320.1:0-3682 GCA_038222815.1 Chitinophagales bacterium | reverse complement strand
TTCTCAATCCCAAACATTTTCTTCAACTCTTCTACCTTCCTCATATTCTCTTCAAATACTGGCTGAGAAAATGATTTTAGTTTTCCTACGATAAGTACATTCTTTGGCGTATGCTCGGCTTCTATAAAATCGAACACTGTTGTCTTGTAACCGTGCGCTTCTAGCAGCAAAGCCCTGATGGTGTCAGTAACCATCTCGGCTTGTCGTTCTAGTAAAATACCGTGCTTAGTTATTTCATTTAAAATATTACCTGGCTTCATTTGCTTTCGTATTTGCTTGTGGCAGCAAGGTGCGCAAATGATATGTGTAGCTTTAGCCGTTACGCCTTTTGCAATGGCATCATCTGTGGCGGTATCGCAGGCGTGTAAGGCAATGAGCATATCCGTATGAGGAAGAACGTAGTCCTGAATACTCCCAAGCATAAATTGTAATCCATCCATCTTAGAGGCAGCAGCAATTTTGTTACATTTCTCTATCAGATCTTCTCTTAACTCTACACCTGTTACCTGTACCGATTTGTTTTTTTGCACAAGGTAGCTGTACAGTGCAAATGTGAGATAACCTTTACCGCTGCCCATATCTACAATATTAAAATTGTCGTGCAGGTTGCTATCTTTAAGAATACCCTCTATGATTTCAACATAGCGGTTTATTTGCTTAAACTTATGCTGCATTTCTGCCTTTACTTTTCCTTCTTTTGTAGTTACGCCTAATGCTTGTAGGTAAAAATCATTAGCATTGATCAATCTTTGTTTTTGCTTGTCGTGTGTCATTGCAGTAACTGCTATGGGCGTATCAAGGGTTTTGGTTACTAGCTTTTGCTTGCCTGTTTTGCTATCTTCTGAGTAGTACAAAGTTTGCTGTGAGGAAAAAACATCTGCGTTGTAAAACTCGGTTTCTAAAATATTTTTTATTTGTGCAATAGAATCATCTAGATCAAAGTTTTTAGTAATATCATTTGTAGCATTCCGATACACAAAAGAAAGCATCGGCTTTTCTTTTATCATAACAGGCTTTATAAATATGTTTTTCAAAACAGATGCTCCATTACGCTGCTTGCCTAGACTCATTTTTATGAGACTGCTATTTGTAATGATTAAGGCTACTTGCTTTAAAAATTCTTCTTGCTTCGTCATTTTCTGTTCTAGTTTTTATAGTCTGCCATATTGATGTGGGCTGTGCAAAATGTATATTCTCTTTCTACATTACTACCTATTATTACAAGGCGATTGCTAGTGTAATCTTTTAAGAGCGATTCGTAGCATTGTACTCCTTGCTCATCGAGATTTGTAGTGGGTTCATCTAGTAAAAGCACAGCTGTGTTACTAAAAAAAGCTTGCGCTAATTTTAGCCTTTGCTTCATACCGCTACTGAAATATCGTATTTCTTTATCGGCAGCATTTTGCAATTGTACTGCTGCTAAAATTTCGCTGTGGGGTAAAATTAGTTTTGTAAAGGAGGAATGGAATTTTAGAAACTCCATTGCCGTCATTTCTTCTATAAGCTCCATATAAGGGGCTGCGATAGAAAGATGCTTGTAAGCTTCTTCTATAATTTTATCATCAGCTAAGTAAGAAATTTTTCCTGTGCTGTGTAATAAAGACCCTGCAATAGTTTGTAGAAGTGTACTTTTCCCAGAGCCATTGCCACCTATAATAGCATACGCTTTTCCTGTTTCAAATTGATAACTACAATTTTTGAAAATCCATTCTCTATTATACCGCTTGCCTACAGCATCTAGTGTAATAGTGAAGGAGGGAAACGCAAGCATATGAGTAAGTAAAAAGTGTGTGAGTGAGAATATTAATCATCATCATTGCCGCCTCTGCTAAACTTCTTGATGATGCCTCTGCCGCTTTCTTGAATAAAAGTTACAATCTCATCTCGCTCATCAGATGCAGGAAATTCTTCTTCTATATGTAATAATGCTTGAGAAGTATTGAGGCCTCTGTTGTAAATGATTCTATAAATATCCAATATTTGATTGATGCTATTTACAGAAAATCCCTTTCTTTTTAAACCTACAGAATTTACACCTGCATAACTCAAAGGTGTGCGGCCTGCTTTAATGTATGGGGGAACATCTTTACTCACAAGCGAACCACCTGCTACAAAACAATGCTTGCCGATATGCACAAACTGATGCACAGCGCACATTCCAGCAAGAATAGAATTATCGCCCATTACTACGTGGCCTGCCATCTGTGTATTGTTGCTCATAATACAATCATTACCCACAACACAATCGTGTGCGATGTGACTATACGCCATAATCAAACAATTATTTCCCACTTTGGTAGTGTATCTATCCTTACTTCCTCTATTTATCGTTACAAATTCTCTAATCGTACAATTGTCGCCAATCTCTACCGTTGTTACTTCTCCGTCATATTTTAAATCTTGCGGAATAGCAGAGATTACAGCACCCGGAAAAATGCGACAATTCTTACCTATTCTTGCCCCTTCCATAATGGTAACATTACTGCCTATCCAAGTACCTTCGCCTATTTCTACATTGGGATGTATAACAGTAAAAGGATCAATTTTTACATTCGTAGCCAGCTTTGCATTGGGATGAATGTAGGTGTGCGGATGAATCATAACTATGTTATAAAATATTGTAATTATTTATTTTCTTAATCTCTCTTCACAAGTTGCGCTGTAAAATCTCCTTCTGTACAGAGCTTATTACCTACGTAAAGAGAACCCTTCATTCTACACATTCCTCTTCTTATAGGTTCCGTTAATTCCATCTTTAAAATAATAGTATCGCCGGGTACTACCTTTTGTTTGAACTTACAATTGTCAATCTTTACGAAGTAAGTATCATACTCGCCCTCGGGCATCGCATTGATACAAAGAATTCCACCCGTTTGCGCTAGCGCCTCCACCTGTAATACACCTGGCATTACTGGGTTTCCTGGGAAGTGTCCTTGAAAAAAATACTCGTTAAAAGTCACATTCTTTATACCTACAATGCAAGTATCGGTAAGGTCTATGATTTTGTCTACTAGCAAAAATGGAAATCTATGAGGTAAGGTTTTTTCTATTTGTTGAATATTATATACAGGCTCTTGGTTAGGGTCGTAGCACGGTATATCTTTTGTATGTTTATTTTTTTTGATGTAGTCTTTGATCATTTTGGCAAATGCTACATTGGTACTATGCCCAGGCCTATTGGCAAGAATATTGGCTTTAATGGGGTAACCTATCAATGCTAAATCGCCTACTACATCTAATAGTTTATGACGAGCAGCTTCATTAGGGAACCTTAGTTCAAGATTATTTAAATACCCTCCACTATCTACATCTATTTCATCTCTACCAAATGCTTTTGCAAGTCGTGCTTTTTCTTCTTCGCTTACTGGCTTATCTACAATAACAATTGCGTTATTAATATCACCGCCTTTGATCAAGTTATTATCTAGCAAGGCTTCTAGCTCGTGTAAGAAACAAAATGTTCTACAAGGCGCAATTTCTTTATTAAAATCTTTTAGATCTTTTAAAGCAGCGTGTTGTGTTCCTAATACCGGACTATTAAAATCTATTAAAGTAGTAATCTCATACTTACTAGATGGCAAGGCTGTCATTTCTACATTCTTTGCTTCATCATAAAAAACGATGTTGGTATCTATTGTATACCAAGCCTTAGCCGCATCTTGCTCTTGCACTCCTGCTTCTG
>JBBRHK010000319.1:0-3694 GCA_038222815.1 Chitinophagales bacterium | reverse complement strand
AAAGAAAAACGTACAGCCTCCTCCCTATTACTTCTTACACAATTGAAAAAGATAGCATTGCAGTAAATAAATTTATTGATGAGGATACGGCTGTACTCCAAAAATATCCTAAACAAATATTTACATCAGCACAACTTCAGCAGCCAGAAAAATTATTCATAGAAAAAACATACTGGTTAGGTACCGATGCTTTTGGTAGAGATATGCTTAGCAGAATGATAATTGGAACTAGGGTGAGCCTTGCTGTGGGACTCATTGCTGTCCTAGTATCCTTGAGTCTTGGAATTTTTCTTGGTGCAGCAGCTGGATACTATGCAGGGAAAAGAGATGCTATTATCATGTGGTTGATTAATGTGACTTGGAGTATTCCTACTTTGCTATTAGTTTTTGCTATTACACTAGCAATGGGGAAAGGCTTTTGGCAAATATTTATTGCCATCGGGCTTACATTATGGGTGAGTGTAGCGAGGCTTGTACGTGGGCAAGTAATGGCTACAAAAGAATTAGAGTATGTACAAGCCGCTAGAGCATTAGGATATAGTAATTTTAGAATCGTTACTAAGCATATTCTACCAAATATCATTGGTCCTTTACTAGTACTTGCAGCCTCTAATTTTGCTACGGCAATCATTATAGAAGCAGGTCTTAGCTTTTTAGGTATAGGCGTACAGCCTCCCATGCCGAGCTGGGGCTTAATGATCAAAGAAAACTACAACTTTATTATTACGCATCGCCCGCTACTAGCACTCATACCGGGCATCGCCATTATGATATTAGTACTCGCTTTCAACCTATTAGGCAACGGATTAAGGGATGCTGTAGATGTAAAAGCAGACAGCTAGAGCATCCACTTCTATTTGAAAATTTACTATTTGTTAGCAAAACACACAACATCTCAGTCTTAAACTTGTTTTCATTAGTGTAATTGATACAGTATCAGTTCTACCACAGTTCTTATCTATCTTTGTGGGGGAATTGTGCTGTTTGAGTTATTTGAGTCATTGAGAATGAAGCAATGTGAATGAAATTAATTTCTAGTTTACTTTGTTCATTTTTAAAAAATAATCAACATAATACTTTTGCCCTGTGTATTCGTCGCAGCCAACTAAGTAATAAATACAATCGTCTAAATTCTAATATCTACAATCTAATTTCTATATGTCTACTTCTTTCCTAAAAAAAAGCGCTACTAAGGCAGCTGATCTAAAACACAGGCGGACGATTAACTTTAATATCGGAAAATACAATGCTGCTGTTCCTGTTGGTAAAGCTCAGTTCTCAGATGTAGAATCGGTGCAGCGACAAGCAAAGAATATTAAATGGGAGGCTATTGAGCATCTAGATAAATACCTGTTAGAATTTGAAAAGAACTTTACAGCAAGAGGTGGCAGGGTAATATGGGCGCAAGACGCAGCAGAAGCAATTGAGGAAATTTTAAAAATCTGTAAGGAAAAAAATTGTACTACGCTCGTAAAGAGCAAAAGTATGGTTACCGAAGAAATACACTTGAATGCTGCAATGGAGGCCAACGGGATTGACAGTGTAGAAACAGATCTCGGTGAATATATTCAACAATTGGATGGAGAAGCACCCTACCATATTGTTACACCTGCAATGCACAAAAGCAAAGAAGATGTAGCCAAACTATTTCACGAAAAACTTGGAACGCCACTTGACTTTACTCCAAGCCAACTAACAATTAAAGCAAGAGAAATACTCAGAGAAAAATATGCAGAAGCACAGGTTGGTGTTACAGGTGCCAACTTTTTAATTAGCGATATTGGCGGAATTGCGGTTACCGAAAATGAAGGCAATGCCAGGCTATCTTGTGCATTTCCTAAAACCCATATCGTAATTGCTGGCATAGAAAAGATGCTACCAAGTATGAATGATCTGAGTTTGTTTTGGCCGCTTCTCAGCAGCTTTGGTACTGGACAAAAAATGACGGTATATAATAGTATTATTTCTGGACCCAGGCAGGCTACAGAAACCGATGGACCAGAAGAGATGATTGTTATACTACTAGATAATGGCCGTACAAATATTTTGAAAGATGCAGTGCAAAGAGAAAGTCTTTATTGTATAAGATGTGGCGCCTGTTTGAATGCTTGTCCAGTATACAAGAATATTGGCGGTCACGCTTACGAAGCCACGTACAGCGGTCCTATTGGTAGTGTAATCACACCAAATCTTGCAGGTCTAGATGAGTATAAGCATTTAAGTTTTGCTTCTTCGCTTTGTGGAAATTGTACGGAAGTTTGTTCCGTCAAAATAAATTTACACGAACTACTTTTAGATAACAGAAAAAAATCTGTAGAACAACATCATACTACACTTACTGAAAGAACTGCTTGGAAGATGTGGCGTATCGCAAGCCAAAGAAGAAGTATGATGAATATGGGCAACGGACCAATAAAGTCAAATATGATTGGTTTACTATTTCCAAGTTGGGGAAAGCAGCGAGGAAAATTAGAGTTCAGTAAAAAGACTTTTAATGAATTGTGGAAGGAGAAGAGAGATTAGATGGTAGACAAGGCAAGAGTATTAACTTTACTACACTTTTGCCTTTCATCTTCAAATTGCCAAATCACCAATCCCGATAGCTATCGGGACAAGTCAAACTACCTCCCGTAATCATCTCCGAACTCTTTAGCATATTTCTCATATTTTTTTATGAGCGCAATATTCTTTTTTTCGATATCGGTTAGTTCATCAGTGACATTAACGCTTCTTGGTACATACCAATCCTGCACTTCAAACATTTGTCTTGTTTCCTTCCTACTAAAACTATAGCCGTGGCGTGCGAATATTTCGTTGCGCATAAATGACAAATAATATTTGTTTTCGTTTTCTACATCTTCCGTTTTAAGCAATCGCTTACTCCCATCTGTACTACCGTCATTAGGATTATAGGTGAAGGCTTTTTTAGCTAAAGTAAATGTCTTGGCTTTCCCTGCTGCTGCATCATACGGCTGCCAAGTGCCTGCCAAGACTGATTTATTAGCGCTATCTAAATTAAATGTGAACGTGCCATCGTGTTTGTCATTACCTGGTTCCTTTGCTGATAGAACCATTCCGCCTGTACTATTCATTGCAACTGTTCCTTCAAAAGGCCTGTCGTTACCAGCAACTATACTACTTCCTTTCACACTGTCTTTAGTTATCGTAGTGAGTAAAACTGTTATTTTACTATCTCCAAAATCTCCGCTGTATGATCCTAACATACTTACAAAATCATCATTTGTAGCGTTTGGAGCAGCCATTTTTGTGTTGGCCATTTCTGTTGTTCCATCACTATTGGCAGATTTCCCTTCCTTACAACTTTGCAAAAACGATGAAGCTGCAAATGCTATCAGCAAAAATTTTTTCATATGTTTATTTTTAATTGACTTTTGAAACAAGCCTTATTATTATCAATCTGTTCTAAATTACTGACAGCTATTTCATAACTTACTTTTAGTTAAATCGAGAACCTCAAGCTTTCAGCAAAAATTTATAATTGAAAAGTAAACTTTTTTTTAATATCAGCCAACAGCGATGGCTCATTATTCTATTAATGACTGCGCTGATGTTCTTTAGCTTTCTGATGCTGAGGATAATGTTCTTTTATATACCTATACGAGATGACGCTGCCTTTTTACAACTTAAAAGTGATTATTTACATATCGTTCCTTGGAAAATTGCATTTTTTATA
>JBBRHK010000318.1:0-3706 GCA_038222815.1 Chitinophagales bacterium | reverse complement strand
TCACATTGCAGATATGTACAAGCCAAGCCAATAATATACAGGTGAGTAATGTAAGTGTACAACCAGCCCTAAGCACGATAACATTTACGGTGACTTGGGAAAATGGCTGGAGGAGCAGTGTCCTCAACAACTGGGATGCAGCTTGGGTATTTATGAAGTATAAGGATGTAGATAATGAATGGAAAAATTTATCAATTAACGTCGCTAACGTTACAGTACCAGCAGGATTCGCTGGCAATTTCCATCCAAATGGCGCATTCCTCTATCGATCTGTAGTGGGAAATGGAACTACAACTATTACCAATGTACAAGTAGGCATACCTACGGAACAAGCGCAGGGTATTTTTGATATTAAAGTATTCGCTTTAGAAATGGTATATATTCCTGCAGGTGTTTTCTATGTAGGCGATGGGACTTCTGGGACAGGAAGGTATCTTAGAGATGCCTCTATACCGACTTCAGTAGGAACAATTTTTACAGCTGGCAATGGCAATTTTGTTTATGACCCATTGATTCCGCCATCGGGTGGCAATCTTGCTTTTTTACCCAGTGGATTTCCTAGAGGAATGACAAATTTCTATATGATGAAGTATGAGTTATCGCAAGGAGGGTACAGGGATTTTTTAAATACGCTTACTTATGCGCAACAAGTAAATCATACGATAGTAGCTCCAAATGCTGCGGTAGGTAGTGCAGCATTGGTACCCACCTCTGGTACATTTAGAAATGCCTTGGAGATAAAAACGAGTGGTGTAGCTGGTAGCACGCCAGCTGAGTATGGCTGCGATGCCAATGCCAATAATATATATGATGAGCCAAGCGATGGAGAGTGGGTAGCTTGTAATTATTTAAACTGGCCAGATATGGCTGCTTATCTAGGATGGTCTGGCTTGCGCCCAATGACAGAACTCGAATTTGAGAAGGCTGCAAGAGGTATTCAATTGCCAGTAGCAGGCGAGTATGTTTGGGGTAGCACTTCTATCTTTACTTCCATTTTGACTTTAGGCAATGGTAACCAAAACTCGGAAGTAGCCACTAATGCTTCTACAACGATGGGTAATGCAGTCCATATTGCTAACTATCCCAACGCACCATTTGGAGGGCCAGTAAGAAATGGAATTTTTGCAACGGCTAGTAGCAACCGTGTTACGAGTGGTGGAAGTTTTTATGGAGTTATGGAACTCAGTGGCAACCTTGCAGAAAGGGTAGTGTCGACAGCAAATGGTCAAGGGTTTAAATCTAATTTAAATTTGCCCGATGGCTTGGCCCCAAATGGCTACTACAGTGTCACAGCAGCGGATGGCTGGCCGGGCGCCGTAGTTGGTAATGGCTTTTTTATAGATGGTACACAAAATGCAATTGGTCTTATGGATAGAGGCGGGCATTGGACTAGTGCTAATGTCTTTTTGAGAACCAGTTACAGAGATGCAAGCTTACTCGTTACTAATACAGCGGTTACTAGAGATGCGCTTCACGGCTGCCGTGGCGTAAGGTCAGCACAATAATTTCTATAATTTTTTTATAAAATACCTCCGAGATTCTTGGGGGTATTTTTTTTGAGTCATTTCCAAGTTTTCCAGCTTCTGCGTAATTACGACATCTAGTTGCAAGAGCAATTACAAGAATAATATTGTAAGAATTTTTTGATAAACAAAAAATTGAATTGAACATACCGAATTAAAAAAAATCTCTCCTTATTGTATTCTCTGTTAGTACATTTCTTATATTTATGAATCGTAGAAAGATTGCAATTCGCCTCATCGATTAACCAACCCCTTTTTCAAAAAACATACCGTATGAAAAAAAATCTCCTTAGTAGCATTTTATGTTTTGTTTTCTTTTTAAGTGCAGGCTTGTGCTATAATGCAAACGCTCAAAGAGCAAAGCCGCAGCCAGTCCTTACAGATAGTTATTTACTTTCTTTGGTAAATAAATATTTGCAGACCCCAGTACAAAAAATAACTAAACCAAGTGGTGAGGTTTTTTTACAAAGAGATATGTCCGCCTATTTGCAAACTTCTGTTTTTAGTGGTAAGACACCAGAGGCAAGTGAATTAGATTATGGTCACGACCATAAAGATGCAATGTTGAAAGAATTTCTAAACCGACCACATCCTAGCAGAGCGACGCTAGAAGGTTATTTTGAAAAAGCTGCTACAGACTTTAATGTACCAGTAAGTATTTTAAAAGCTACTGCGCAAGTACAAAGTAACTGGGCGCAGGTTTCTGAGTCAATGTATGGTTCTTGGGGAGTAATGGGAATTGTAGAAAATCAATTTACAAAGCAAATTTCTAAAGCATCTGCTTTATTAAACATCAGTACAGATGCGATAAAGAATGATGCCAACTCAAATATTCGTGCCGCTGCAGCATTGTTGGCTTTTTATCAAAATGGCCGAACTACGTCGTCAAATTTAGAAGATTGGTTTGCATCTGTAAAAGACCTCACCGGACTTCAAGGTGAGGATATGAAGGCCCAGCTTGCAGAAAGGATTTTTGACCTCATAGCTTCAGGAAGTAAATCTGTGAGTCTCTGGGGAGAGATTATCAATATTGATCCTGTAGATGTACAACTGTCTAAGCAAAATAGAAATGAAGAAAATCCAGCAGCATTTCAACGTTCTACTAACGCAGTAGATTATCCTAATGCTGTTCCTAATTTTACAACTTGTAATTTTAATAGCAGACCAGTAGGAAGTAATATTAATTTTTACTTTGTACATTATGTAGCTACAGGTACTTATCAAGGTGCAATTGATTGGTTTAAGAACTGTACCTCACAGGTAAGTGCGCATTATGTAGTGCGTAATTCTGATGGCCAAGTAAGCCAAGTAGTGGCTGAAGCTAGTAGAGCTTGGTCACAAGGTGTAACTGCTTATAATGATCAAGGTATTGGAGTAGAACATGAGGTATTGGCTACCAACTTAGCGATGTGGGACAGCGACCCTATGCTTACCGGCGCTGCTAACTTAGCTATAAATGTGTGTAATCGTTATGGCATCTCAAAAACCAGGAGAGTAAATAATGGAGACCGTGCAATTTATGGTCACAGTGATGTAAAAGCTACTGACTGTCCAAATCTTACCACAGCAAGATGGACTAGTTTCATAGCAAGACTAAATTCCGCAAATGCCGCTACGCCTACATTATACAGCATAGAAAATCCAGGCGCAGCAGATGTTGTAAAAGCTACATGGAAAGCAAACATAGAGCCTACCCTTGCAGGTTATCGCCTATACTATGCTACTACTGACGCATTAAATAATTGGGCGCTCGCTGCAGATGAAACTACGATTGGTGCTGCTAGTACTTCAATAACCTTAAACACTTCACAATTTGTAGTACCTCCGTTAGGGAACGTTTATCATTTTAAACTTACAGCTGTAGTAACTGATGGTGCAAATCCTTTAGTGGAAAGCAATAGCAGTGATATTTATTCTAGGTCGTCGAATACTGCTGGACCAAAAGTCGTCATTGTTGATGGCTTCGATAGGTTTAATGGTTCTTATACAAATTCTACCCACTCCTTTAATACGAGTTACTTTAAAGCGCTGCGCAATAAGGCTGACCTACAAATAAGTAGTGTTGCTGATGAAAAAGTACAAGATGGCACAGTGATTTTAACCAATTATGATATTGTAGTGTGGTATGTAGGAGATGAAAGTAGTGCGAATGTCGTTCTATCTACTGCAGAAAAAAATGCGAT
>JBBRHK010000317.1:0-3735 GCA_038222815.1 Chitinophagales bacterium | reverse complement strand
AATAGCTACACCTGTTTGAAAAATTTCTGGGTATCTAAACAGTAGATTCAAAGTAGAAGAACCTCCGCCACTCCATCCCCATACTGCTACACGGCTTTTATCAAAATAGGATTTCTCCAATATTTTTTTAGCTCCTTGAGCCATATCCTTAATATTAATATCCCCTATTTTTCTGTAAATACTCTTTCTCCAAGCTGCACCTTTTAATGCAGGCGTGCCTCTATTATCTATACCTACTTGGATATAACCATCTGCTTGTATGTCTCCATCGTACAAGAAGTTTTGATGGTTACCGTAGGAATCCTCGACAGTACTTGCAGCTGGCTCACCATATACATAAAATATGGATGGATACTTTTTGTTAGGGTCAAAGTTAGCTGGCTTATTTATCCAAGCATCTAATGATACACCATCTTCCGTTATCACTTGAAAGTACTCTACATTTACATTAGGATCAGTTTTGATTCTCTTCTCCATATCTCCATCCTTAGCAAGTGCTTTGTTATCTGGTAGGCTTACCCATTCTGTAACAGGTATAGTATTATGGTTGCTAAAATCGTGCTTAGCTATCTTGCCATTTGGAGAAATACTATAACTGTGCATCCCTTTATACTTATCATTAGTAACCAGTTCTGGTTCATCTTTAGGACTATTTATTTTTACCTTGTATAAATATCGCTGTGTAGGATTTTTAGGACTTGCTGTAAAGTAGATGGCATTATTTGCTTCATCTATATATTTAATTTCATCAATATCATATTTCCCAATGGTAAGCAATTCTATCTTTTTTGCATCTCTACTTATTTTATAAATATGCCTCCAGCCATCTTGCTCACTTACCCAGATAAAATCTGCACCGCTATTTATCCAATTCCAACCCTTTGGATCAGAAGTATTCAAATCTACCCAAGCCTTATCTCCTTCTGCCCAGAAAGTGTAGCTCGTACCATCCGTTGTTTTGCAATATATTAATTTGCTTTCTTGCTGTTTTCTATCTAGTTGTTGTACGATGAGTTCATTTGCACCGCTCCACTCCATTCTAGGAATGTAATGTTGCTCTGGGTCACCGGCAATATTCATCCATCTTGTATAACCATTACTAATGCTTACAACGCCTATGCGCACAGCAGAAGGTGATTCTCCAACTTTTGGATATTCTACAGGAATAATTTGGCTGTAATTAGAGTCAGTGGTATTGAGCATATAATAATCTCTTGTCTTGGTAGCATCTACTTGCCAGTAGGCTATTTGCTTACTATCAGCACTCCATCTAAATCCATCCCTACAACCGAACTCCTCTTCATACACCCAATCAAAAGTTCCGTTAATCATTTTTCTACTACCATCATTTGTTATTCTCTTAGATACACCGTTACTCAAGTCTTCTATAAAAATATTATTCTCACTTACAAAGGCTACATACCTGCTATCTGGCGAAAATTTTGCAAATTTTAGCGACTGAGAAGGAACTGTACTACCTACTTTTCTTAAACTACCGCTTGCTACATCTAGCACCCAATAATCTCCTCGTGTTTTATAGCGCCACACTTTTGCTGTGTTAGTGAAAAGCAACACTTTTTTATTGTCATTGCTGTATTCAAAGCTTTGTGGAGCCAATGCAATACTACCACTTGGTGTAAGTTGTGCTTTAGAAAAAAGTACGGTTTGTGCACCATCTTTTGGGTCTATTTTAAGTAAGTCGCCATTTTTAAATTCTATGTATCCTTTACCATCTGGCGACCAGTTTATCTTTCCTGACTGTGCTAGAGAGAGTAAACTTGTGCTTACTGCGAGCACAATTAAAAAGAAGCTACAAATTTTTTGCATACAATTGTTTTTGATAAATGTACGACTTTGAAAAAAATGAAGCAGGCATTAGCCCAAAAAGATTTGATAAATTTGCATTACTATGGCAATAAAGACAGCGACAGATAAATTACGGTTAGATAAATATTTGTGGAGTATTAGGCTTTTTAAAACAAGAAGTCTTGCTAGTGATGCTTGTGACAGAGGTAAAGTGAAGTATAACGGACTTAGCGCTAAGGCTTCTAAAAACGTATCAATCAATGACGAGTATGAAGTAAAAACGGATGCTAAAAAATGGTTGATAAAAGTTACCGGCTTGCTATCTTCTAGGGTACAATATAGCGAGGCTATTTTAAATTATCTTGATATTACTCCAGAAGAAGAAAACCCTGTAGTCAAGTACCAGCCTGCTGCTTTTCATACTGGTAAGCGGCTTAGCAAAACAGGCCGTCCTACCAAGAAACAAAAAAGAGATATGGATGAATTTACAGATAACCACTAAAATAAAATTATTGTGAGAATAGATATTATTAGTGTGGTGCCTTCTTTGCTTACCTCGCCTTTTAGCCACTCCATAATGAAGCGTGCTAGAGATAAGGGTTTGTTAGAAGTAAATGTGATTGATCTTAGAGATTACACCACTTATCCTAGAGCGCAAGTAGATGACTATCCTTATGGAGGTGGTGCAGGTATGGTTATGATGATAGAACCTCTTGTCAATGCCATTGAAGCTTTGCAAAAAAAAGTTGAATATGATGAGGTGATTTTTCTTACACCAGACGGAGAATTGTTTGACCAGCCAATGGCGAATCAACTTTCATTGAAAAAAAATCTCTTGATGATATGCGGTCACTATAAAGGAATAGACGAGCGGGTGCGAAAGCATTTCATTACAAAAGAAATTTCAATTGGCGATTATGTCCTCAGTGGTGGAGAATTAGCAGCGGCTGTGCTCACAGATGCTATAGGAAGGTTGTTGCCAGGAGTTCTTGGCAATGAAACTTCTGCACTTACTGATAGTTTTCAGGATCAGATGCTAGCGCCCCCTGTATATTCAAGACCAGTGGATTTTAGAGGCTGGTGTGTTCCAGATGTATTAATGTCTGGTAATCATCAGAAAATAGAAGAGTGGCGGTATGAACAGGCGAAAGAAAGAACCATTCAAAGGCGTCCAGGATTAATGAGTGAAGATTAATAAACTATTAAAGATTTCGAGTATGACTGATACCATTGTTGGAAATATTGTAGATATTGAAAAGAGAACAATTTTTTTTGGAACCGTTTTTTTTGTTGATGGTATAATTACAAAAATTACGGAGGAAGGATTGGAAAATAAATCTGCGAATTACATCATTCCAGGGTTTATAGATAGCCATATACACATAGAAAGTAGTATGCTAGTTCCTTCAAAATTTGCAGAGCTTGCAGTTATACACGGCACTACAGGCACCATCTCTGACCCGCATGAGATCGGCAATGTGTGTGGTGTTGTAGGCGTTCAATATATGATTGAGGATAGCAAAAAGGTTCCGCTAAAATTTCATTTCGGTGCGCCTAGTTGTGTGCCATCTATCTCCCAAGATAAGGCTGGCGCTGTTATAAACTCGGAAGCTATCAAAAAGTTGATGGCTAATCCTGACATATACTACTTATCAGAAATGATGAATTATCCAGGTGTAATATTCAAAGATGAAGAGGTTATAAAAAAAATAGCTATTGCAAAATTATCTGGTAAGCCTATTGACGGACATGCACCGGGTGTCATAGGTAGAGATGCGGAAACATATTTTGGGGAAGGAATTAGCACAGATCATGAATGTGTTACAGCAGAAGAGGCACTCGTTAAATTAAAGCTCGGAGTTAAAATATTAATAAGAGAAGGTAGTGCCGCAAAGAATTTTGATGCGCTAATTCCCTTACTTGATGAGC
>JBBRHK010000316.1:0-3753 GCA_038222815.1 Chitinophagales bacterium | reverse complement strand
TACCCGCTATTTGTAGGTTATCAAGCCCGCCCATCACGGCTTTTCCTTGAGGATCTAACAAACCGTCGAGCGGCATTATTTTTACTGATGCATTGTAAATCATAGTTTCTTTTTTAAGAAGGCCAAAGATAAAATAATATATACTAAGAAAATAATAGGCACTGCTAACCATTGAAGTAAAGCGGCACAAATAACTCCCACTATCAATAATATATATCTTGACTTGTTATTAGCAAAGGACATTCCTTCAAACTTTAGATTCAGCATAGGAATCTTACAAACTAATAAATAAGATAAGGCAGCTATGAGAATGTATAAAAACCATTTATTCAATAATACATTAACTACCATCTCAGAACCGCTAAACCAATAAATGAGTGGAAAGCTAGCAACAACAAGTCCCATCGCTGGGATTGGCACACCTATAAAGTTCTTCGTCTGTTCGTTATGTGTAATGTTATACCTCGCTAGCCTGTAAGCGCCGGCTGCAGCAAGAATAAATGCAGGAAAAAGCCAAGCAGAACTAATATTTAATCCATTTTCATCTGATGCAAATGCTAGTCGTAAGAACTGATAAATAATCATCGAAGGCGCCACACCAAAGCTCACTACATCTGCTAATGAATCTAACTGCAAACCCATCTCAGAAGAAGCTCCAAGTTTCCGAGCCAAGAAGCCATCTAAAAAATCTACGATGGCGGCAAGAAAAATAAATAAAGAGCCCAGCCATATTTTTCCTGGAATAGATACAATCTGCGCCCCTTCTACGTTATACTGCACTACCAACCCATTTTGCATTATAGCCACAATCGCCATACATCCAAAAACTAGGTTTAATAATGTAAATAAATTCGGAATCTGTTTTTTCATTCGAAGTGATGTGCTATTTATTGATGTGCTGATTTGCTAAATCTTACCTTTTATTTGTACTTAGTTGTTTTACTCAAATTGTATTAATGTTCAATCTAAACACTCTAAACATTCTAAACCCTCTAAACTCTCTAAACCCTAAACTCTAAGCCCTAAACTATTCACCTCCTCTTCATCAACCCTTCTATCTCCTCCACTGTAATAGGAATATTCTTCATTAAATCCTTATTGCCATTTTTGGTTATCCAAAAGTTATTCTCAATTCTTACGCCCATCTGCTCTTCCTCAATATAAATACCTGGCTCTATGGTAAAAACCATTCCTGCCTTTATAGGCTCCGTTCTTGTGCCGAGATCGTGTACATCTAATCCTAGATGGTGAGAAATGCCGTGGTACAAGTATTTTCTGTAAGCTCTATTATCTGGATCTTCATTTTTGATATCAGATTTTTTGAGCAATCCTATTTTTTGAAAAATCACGGTCGCCTCTTCGCCTACTTTATCTGTATAATCTAAAATATTTATTCCTGGTTTTAAAATTGACGCTGCATATTGGTGTAAATGCAAGCAAGCATTGTACACCGTTTTTTGACGCCTAGTAAACTTTCCATTTACAGGAATAGTACGGCTCAGATCTGCCGCATAACCGCCATAGTTAGCACCAAAATCCATCAAGATAAGTTCCCCATCTTTGCATTCTCTGCTATTATCTATATAGTGTAAGGTTCTTGCTCTATCGCCACTCGCAATAATGCTGTGATAAGCTGGACCGCTAGAACGTTGTGACAAGAAACTATGATATATTTCTGCCTCAATTTCGTACTCCATTGTGCCGGGCTGTACTAGTTGCAATATTTTTCTAAATGTATTTTCAGTAATACCTATCGCTTGTTGAATAACCGCCACTTCTTCTGCCGACTTTATTGCTCGTAGCCCCTTCATAATAGGCGCACTACGAGTGTAAGAATGTAGCGGATATCTAGCTTTCATTTCTTGAGCAAATCTGTAATCCCTCACTGCAAGCATATTGGCCTTTCTATCGTTTTCATTCGTATTTAAGTAAATGGCATTTGCTCTATGTATCCAAGGCTGCAACATGGCATCGTGTACATCTAACCATATTACTGTTGTGATGCCACTGATCGCCTGCGCCTCATTTACCCTCAATCTATGTCCATCCCATTTTTCCTTCAACTCATTTGGCCTTGTGAGTACTAGCACTTCTCTATATTTTTCTTCTACATTATCTGGGTAAAGTATGAGCATCGTATCTTCTTGCTCTATGCCTGTGAGCCAATACAAATCACTATTCTGTACAAAATTGTGCTGTGCATCACCGTTAGTGGGTAACTCATCATTACTATTAAAAATAGCTATAGAATTTTTGCTCATTTTCGAAATGAACTTTGCTCTATTTTGAATAAATATTTCCTTGTTGAGTGGTAGATACTTCATAATTATTATGCATTTTGTAGTAA
Organism: Chitinophagales bacterium; assembly: GCA_038222815.1. Classification (GTDB taxonomy): domain Bacteria; phylum Bacteroidota; class Bacteroidia; order Chitinophagales; family Chitinophagaceae; genus Ferruginibacter. The sequence continues at coordinate 1,406 of JBBRHK010000316.1, read as the reverse complement.
GCAAATTTGATGGTTGCAATATACGAGGTTTGAGTTGTAAGTTGTGAGTGGTGAGTGGAAAGTTGATGATTGATGATGCCTAAATAACGTTGACCGCTTTTTGCATACGTGGAGAAAGTTTGAACTTAAATTTTCAAGGCCAGACTTTACAACAAATTGCTAGAATAATGTGTAGGATTTACACGACGAAAAGTGCATAATTATGACAGTTTTAATTTTGTAGGAAAACTTATACGCCTACCTTTGCGGTCTCAACCAAAAAGATTCTTGCCATGCAATCTAACACTATGCCCGAAGCGCCAATAGCTGCTTTGGAAAATGCAGGTATTACCTGTGAAAAAAAAATTCACTATCAATTGACCACCGATGTACTTAGCCAACAATCTGTAGAAAGAGGTGAAGGCGTACTCAACGATACCGGTGCTTTAGTAATTAAAACTGGAAAATTTACTGGGCGTAGTCCAAAAGATAAGTTCATCGTAAAAGATGATATCACTGCCGATTCTGTGAATTGGAATGGATTCAACATTGCCATTGATGAAAAATATTATCAGCAATTAAAGACAAAGCTTACAGCCTACTTAAAGACCAAAGATATTTGGGTAAGAGATTGTTTTGCTTGCGCAGATGAAAATTATCGTCTGAGTTTAAGAGTAATTAATGAAGATCCTGCTAGCAATTTATTTTGCTATAATATGTTCATCAGGCCGGAGGCGAAAGACTTAGAAAATTTCACTCCGCATTGGCATATTATACAAGCGCCAGGCTTTAAGGCAGACCCTGCTGTAGATGGTACAAGAGCAGAGAACTTTGCCATTATGAATTTTACGGAGAAAACAATTCTAATAGGCGGAACAGGCTATACAGGAGAAATGAAAAAAGGAATTTTCTCTATGCTCAATTTTGTATTGCCACATAAAGCCAATGTACTGAGTATGCATTGCAGTGCTAATGTAGGAAAGGATGGCGATACTGCTGTATTCTTCGGATTAAGCGGTACAGGAAAAACCACTTTGAGTGCAGACCCAGAAAGAATGCTGATTGGTGATGATGAGCACGGCTGGACCAAAGATTCTGTATTTAATTTTGAAGGCGGTTGTTATGCAAAAACAATTGACCTCACCGAAGAAAAAGAACCAGAGATATTTCACGCAATTAAGCCAGGAGCTCTCGTAGAAAATATTGTATTCTTTGAAGGAACGAATACAATTGATTTTACGAATAAAGACATTACAGAAAACACTAGAGTAAGCTATCCGCTATATTCTATCAGCAATGCCTTGCATCCTTCCATAGGTAAAACGCCGAAAAATATTTTCTTTCTTACGGCAGATGCGTATGGCATTTTACCTCCCATCAGCAAGTTGAGTCCGGGACAAGCGATGTACCAATTTATAAGTGGCTAC
>JBBRHK010000315.1:0-3769 GCA_038222815.1 Chitinophagales bacterium | reverse complement strand
CAGGCGAAAAAGTTGTACAAGAAACTAGAAGTTATAATGCTGATACCCACACTTCGTTTTCATTAAGAAGTAAAGAAGATGCACATGATTATCGTTATTTCCCTGAGCCAGATTTGCCATTGTTTAAAATTACAGATGCTTATCTGCAAGAGATTGAAAAGACTATGCCAGCACTCCCAGCTAAAGTAAAGCAAACTTTAGAAGCAGAATATGCTTTAAGTGCCTATGATGCAGCGGCTATAACGGCAAGCAAAGAAACTACAGAATACTTTTTCGCCATTTGTAAGCTAGAGCATAATTTTAAATCGGTTGCCAATTGGATTAGTGGGCCTATAAAAAATTATTGTGTAGAAAAGAATATAGAACTTAAGCAATTTCCGCTCAGTGCACAGAAACTGGCGGAGCTAATAGCATTTACTAATACAGGACAAGTCCATTTTAATATTGCCTCTACTAAATTGTTGGATGCGGTAATTGCAGACTCTTCTGCTGATGTCTTAGCAACAGCAACAGGGTTAAATCTTTTACAACAGAGCGATAGCAATGTGCTCGAAGAGTGGGTGCAGCAGGTACTTGCAGCTAACCCTGATAAAGTAGAAGCTTACAAGAAAGGGAAAAAGGCGCTGCTCGGTATGTTTGCTGGCGAAGTGAAAAAGCTAAGTAAAGGCAAAGCAGATATGCAGGCCACACAAGAAATACTAACAATCCTTTTGAATAAAAATTAATTGAAAATAAAATACCTATGAACAAATTATTTATTGTCTTGTCCTTTCTTTTCTTATTAGTCGGTTGTAAAACTAAAGAGGATAACGGCGCATTTACATTAAGTGGAAACATTAAGAATCTGAGTAATCAAAATGTATATTTAGAAGAATTATATTTTAGTGATCAAGCACCGCAAGTGCTAGATACTGCACAGGTGAAGGATGGTAAGTTTGAATTAACGACCATAGCAAAAGAACAAGGGTTTTACAGGTTGCGTTTTGAGACGGCAAAAATGGGTTATGTATTTATAAATGATGATAAGGAAATTTCATTTATCGCTGATGCAAATGACACGACCCTAGCTGGACCTACTTTTAATACTGAAGCTAATAATTCTTTGAAGTCTTTTCTTACAGAAATGGATAATACAAGGAAAAGTTATTTGGCTACGGAAGCTACTTTTAAACAGATTCCTGCAGGTGTACAGAATGACTCAATGCGAATTGTTATTGGAGGTAAGCTCACAACCATTGATACAAGCTTTAGAAATTATATCATACATACTTTGGATACTGCAAGTAGTCCGGTATTGGCAATGTTTGTGATGGGCTACACCCAAGGTACTGAGCCGGCAAAACTCAATGGTACTATTGCTAGGCTGCAAAAAGATTTTCCAACACATACTGGCTTACAAGCTTTACTGATAAGGTATAAAGAAGCCACTACTCCGAAAGCGGTTGGTACAGAATCTCAAAAAGGGAACGCTGCGCCTGGAATGATGGCGCCAGATTTTACAATGAATGATACTGAAGGGAAACCATTTTCTCTGGCTTCGCTAAAAGGAAAATATGTATTAATTGATTTCTGGGCAAGCTGGTGCGGTCCTTGTAGGCAAGAAAACCCCAATGTAGTAGCGGCTTACAATAAGTACAAGAATAAAAACTTTACCATTCTCGGTGTATCGCTTGATGAAGATAAAGCAGCATGGCTTGCTGCTATCAAGAAAGATAACCTTACCTGGAAGCATGTAAGTGAGTTGAAGGGTTGGGATACTAAAGTGACATCATTGTATAATTTTGACGCCATTCCGTTTAATGTCCTGATAGACCCTTCCGGGAAGGTAATTGCTAATAATCTGAGAGAGGATGTTTTGCTCAACACGCTAGCAGAGACATTGAAATAGACAATTGAGTAATAATACTTATACAAAAATATGAAGCAACAAGTAGAAACAAGAAGTGGGATGCAATGCGAAATTTGTGGCTCAAAAGAAGGATTGGCTATTTATAATCTTCCGCCAGATAACGGTCCGAGTGCAGACAGTAGTATTTTAATTTGCGAAAAATGTAGTAAACAAGTAGAGAAAAAGGAAGAACTAGATGCAGCTCATTGGGCAGCGCTAGAGCAGAGTATCTGGAGCGAAGTGCCAGCAGTACAAGTAGTTTCTTGGCGTATGCTCAACCGCTTACGGTCAGAGGCTTGGGCGGCTGATCTGTTATAAATGATGTACCTATCTGACGAAGATCTGGCTTGGGCTAAAGCAACTGGCGACCACGAAAACGACAGTGCGGTAGCTTTACATAAAGATAGCAATGGAGCCATATTGCAAAATGGAGACAGTGTGGTGCTAACTAAATCGCTTGATGTAAAAGGTTCAACTCTTACAGCAAAAGTGGGAACAGTAGTAAAAAATATTAGGCTAGTACAAGATAATGTAGAGCAAATAGAAGGTAAAGTAGAAGGACAGCAAATTGTGATCCTTACGAAATATTTGCGTAAGCAGAATTAGGAGTTTGGAATTACGAATTACGAATTACGAATTACGAATTACGAATTACGAATTACGAATTACGAATTACGAATTACGAATGAATTGTGCAAGTTATACAAAGTCAAATTGTTCAACTAAACTTTCTAAACCCTCTAAACTCTAAACCCTAAACTCTACTTTCCTAAAATATTTTTTTAAAAGTCTGTAATAATTTTTCTCTTCTTGCATCCAATAACTGTAAACCCTTAAAAAGACATACAGTTATGAAAAAGTTCGTTTTATTTTTAACCTTTAATCTACTCTTGCAACTTTGTTTTGGACAGTCTTCCACAAAGGCCTTTACAGTTTCTGTAACTGGAAAAGGGCAGCCCATCATCCTAATACCAGGCTTTAGTTGTAGCGGCGATGTGTGGAAAGAAACCGTAGCTCATCTACAAGACAGATATGAATGTCACGTAATCACTATTGCCGGTTTTGCTGGTGTGGCTCCTATTGATACTCCTATATTAAAAACTGTGCGAAACGAAATCATTCGCTATGTGCAGCAGAATAAAATGGTGAAGCCCATTATCATTGGTCATAGTTTAGGTTCTTTTATGGGCTTATGGGTGAGTAGTACTGCACCAGAATTATTTGGTAAATTGGTTTGTGTAGATGGAATGCCATTCCTCTCTGCTTTGTCAGATCCGAATGCAAACGCAGATTCTCTAAAAAAGAATCCTATGTACAATCCAGAAGCAGCCGTGAGAAATTTTGAAAGTTTGCCTGAAAGCGGGTTTATTGATAATACTGCCAAATCATTGTTCTGGCAGGTAAATGATACAGCAAGGGCGAGAGAAATAGCCACCTGGCAATATCGCAGCAATCGTAGAACGCTTGGGTTGGCTTTAATTGAATTGGCAACAACCGATCTTCGTAAAGAAATAGTAAATATTACCTCTCCTGTTTTGGTGTTAGGAAGCATTTATGAAACTAAAGAAGCAAGCTTTGACCTAATAGGACAGCAATTTAGGTTGTTGCCGCAGGCTGTTATTCATGTAGCAAACAGCAAACATTTTATTATGTACGATCAGCCAACTTGGTTCTATAAGGAAGTAGATGAATTTTTAAAATAATTGATAATACAAGGGGCTAAGCTTTAGTTTTGATACCAATCGTTTCCAAGCAGATGAATCAACAAGAACAATTTACAGAGTTATATAATCAATATGCAACCGGCATTAAAAAACTATGCCTCGGTTATACGAACGATGATGCGTTGGCAAAAGACCTTTTACAAGAAACATTTATTTC
>JBBRHK010000314.1:0-3794 GCA_038222815.1 Chitinophagales bacterium | reverse complement strand
GTAATGCAATGGCATTTGTAATCCCCAAACTTAAAACTGCTGGCGATGCTAGTTTTTGGAAGAAAGTTTTAAAAAGAAGTTTTTTAATTTTTGCTATTGGTTTATTTTTAAATTGGTTTCCATTTATAAAATATGATGCTGCTGGAGTTCTGGTAGGCAAACCATTCTCAGCATTGAGGTTTTTTGGTGTCTTACCAAGAATAGCTGTTTGTTATTTACTGGCTTCCATCATAGTCTATTACTCTAATTTTAAATGGACAATTATTTGGTCAGCAGTTATTCTTTTTGGCTATTGGATATTGTGCTATGCAGCTAACCCGGCAGATCCTTACAGTCTTAAAGGTTGGTTTGGAACTGCGATAGATATCAAAATCCTTGGCGAGTCGCATATGTACAAAGGTGAAGGAATAGCCTTTGACCCAGAAGGATTGATGAGCACATTTGCCGCAGTGGTGCAAGTGATATTAGGATATGTAATTGGTAAGTTTATTATCCAAAAAGGAAAAACCGCTGAGATGCTCAACCAATTGTTCGTAATAGGGCTTGTATTGATACTAGCAGGACTTGTGTGGGATATGGGTTTCCCAATGAACAAAAAGATTTGGACTAGTTCTTATGTATTATATACCACAGGGCTTGCAACCAGCTTTTTAGGAATTTTTATTTATCTCATTGAGTTTAAAAAACAAACAGGATTTGCAACAAGATTCTTTGATGTGTTTGGTAAAAATGCCTTGTTCATTTTTGTATTGAGCGGCTTACTACCAAGAGCCTTAGCGCTCATACGCATTCCTGATGGACTAAAAGACGACGGTACGAGTAAATTTTTATCGCCATTGTCTTGGATTTATGAAACTCTTTGTAAGCCTATTTTTTCTGTAGATCCGAGGATTGGTTCATTTATTTATGCGCTTCTTTTCTTAGCTTTTATGTGGAGCTTAGCTTATTTTATGGATAAGAAGAAGTGGTATATAAAGGTGTAGTTATTATATCAATCCTTATTTGGAAATTAATCTGACTTTTATGGACATTGAATTATTAAAAACAGGTGATGTTTTTTATTATGAAGATTATACACCCCACAATAACAAAACTCATCGTCATAAATGTAGAGTACTATTTGTTGGTTCTGAGAATCTTTTTTATGATGTTTTTTCGGACGGCATCGATAAATGGTCATTTGTTCCAGTAAGTAAGCGGCTATGCTACTATAGATTTCCACTTACACATTTACATAGACTTACATTCGATGGTTTTGAAGCAATTGACCCTACAAGTGTAGCCAAGTTATTTTTGCTTTCACCTGAGATTTTACTTAGAACACCAAAAAATAAAATTTACAAATCTAAGTCAGGCAATAAAAAAATAAGAATACATTCAGAGACATTTTATTTTATACCAACTGGACCTAAAGAAGGTTGGTTAAAGCCAATCTTGTTCGACTCAAAATTGTTGACAAATAATTTTATAATACAAAAAGTACTAGAAACCCAAAATCTAGACTTTATTCAACTTGACGACATCGTTATACATAGAGTTGGATTACACAAGGGTGTACTATCTTACTCCATAAGGACAAGATAAACTGCGACTTAAATTAGTATTTTATTCAGCAGGCATTAGTTTGTATTATCTAAACTGAGTTGATTTTGTACCGTTAGATAAGCTTTGCTCAACTTATATTCGACACCCTAAATTTTTATAATTTTACTCTCTAAAAGTTTCAGGAATTGTTATTCTAATATAAAGCTTAGAACTAATCTTAGTTTAGCATCGAGAATTTATTTTTTCTTTCCCGGCACCACCAACTTCCCAATCCTTCCCCCACCACCACTAAAAAAAACAGCCTTACCCTTCCTTGCTTTTTTTACAGCGTGAAAACTTACAGTAGAAATATTTTCAAAATTTAGGCCATCATCCTTACTTAGATCCACACCATTGAGGCCGCAAGTAAACCAGACCTTTTTACCAGTATATGCAACACCACTTCTATAACCAATAGGCGGAGTAGTAGGTCTGATAAAGGTTTCGCCAGCATCTGTTGTAAAGAAACAATTTGCGGTGGTATCTGTAGCTTTGGTGAAATCTCCGCCTACTATCATATAATATTTTTTATTTTTTACCGCAATCGCATTGGCACCAGTAGATTCTTTTCCTTGAAGAATAGGAAGCTGTATTTTCTTATCCCTTACAAATAAATTACTTTTTAAACCTCCAGTTACAAATACCGCTTCGTCATTACTAATTTTCGCAATATTTGTTCCGCTGCTAGCAAAGCAAGCTTCGCCACTATCTGCAACAGGTCTGTTTGCCAATGGAATTTCCTGCCATTTTTTCCCACCATCAAATGTGCGAAGTATAAAAAACTTCCCATCTATCGGATCGCCTATGACGATGCCACTATTCAAATTCCAAAATTCCATTGCATCCAAAAACATTCCTGCTTTGTTATTATAGTAAGTCTGCTGCCAAGTCTCGCCTCCATCTTTTGTAATCAGAATTACAGCAGGCGTATCTATGCCCATAATCACGGCATTCTTTTTATCAAATGCCTCTATATCTCTAAAGTCTGTCTTTTCATATCCAGGTACTTTCTTTTGCTCCCAAGTTACGCCGCCATCTATCGATCTCAATACAGTACCGCCGCTACCACTCGCCCAAATAATCTTATTGCTCACGACAGACAGTCCCCGGAGAGAGGCTTTAGAATTGGTTTCTAACAACTCCACAGTTTGTGCTGAGATATTGAAACTAATCAAGATGCAAATAACAAAAATGTATTTCTTCATTGGCTAAAGATAATTATTAATATGGTATAGAAGTGCCCGTGTTCCTAATCCTATATCATCTAATAAACGAATAGGAGAAAGCCTTATTTTTTCATATTTTTGAAGGGCTTCTTTTTCACCAAAACGAAAGGAGATTTCTCGATTGCTATGAGCTATAATTATCTACCACTAGACAGAAAACATACAAGTTTACAACAAGTTAAAAACCTCTTGGCTTTTAACCAACAGGTTTCCATAACCTTTGATGCGCACGATAGAATTGTGGCTTGCAGAACTTATCTCGATAAGAAAATTGCAGAGAAAGGTGCGAAGTATTATGGAATCAATACTGGATTTGGTTTTTTACAAAACACACAGATATCAGATGACCAACTGAATGAACTTCAAAATAACTTATTGCTGTCACACGCCTGTGGTACGGGAAATGAAATCAGAGAAGATATTGTAAAGTTGATGTTGGCTTTTAAAATAAAATCTTTGGCTTATGGTCATAGTGGCGTTCAGATAGATACCGTAAATCGCTTGATGGATATGTACAATGCAGGAGTGTATCCTGTCATTTATAGTCAAGGTTCGCTCGGTGCCTCTGGCGATTTAGCGCCGCTGAGTCATTTAGCTTTGCCATTGTTAGGATTAGGTGAAGTTTATTATCAAGGAGAAAAAAAGTCATCTAGCGAAGTCTTGACAAAACTTGGTTGGCAGCCCATCGTCCTTCAGAGCAAAGAGGGCATTGCCTTAATAAATGGCACCCAATTTATGAGTGCTCACGGAATGTATATTCTAGTGCAATGTAAAAGATTGATGCAATGGGCAAATGTAATAGCAGCATTGAGTTATGATGCATTCAACTGCAACAAAGATCCGCTGCACGAAAAATTACATTCCATCAGAGGACACAAAGGACAGATAGAAGCTGCCGCAGTGCTCAGAAAAATTCTTAGCGACAGTTCCATTTTAAATGAAGGAGAAAAGCAAGTACAGGATCCATATTCTTTCCGTTGTATC
>JBBRHK010000313.1:0-3796 GCA_038222815.1 Chitinophagales bacterium | reverse complement strand
GGCGGTTTTTTGTTTAGGATAATTAATTTTTATTAATTTACGATTGTAAACGATGACTACTGGTTCTCAATTTTCCAATGGTAGTTATTGTTTTAGTTTAGTTTCATCTCAAATAGAAAAATGAAAAAGATTATTTGCCTTTCAATATTTTCCTTGTCAATATTCGTAGGTCAGGCACAATCGGGACTAAAATTTATGGAAAAACTTCATAAGAAGTTTGCTGGCAATTGGATGTCTACTTTCAGCTTTCAACAAAACACTACTGTTTATAAAAATGATTCAATTTTGAGAAAGGAGGTTTGGAAGGAGGCAATTCAATATCCTGATAAATTTAGAATGGATTTTGGAGATAAGCAAAATGGGAATGGAATGTTATTCCTTAGCGATTCAGCATACAGATTTTCGAAAGGGAAATTGGTCCGTTCAACAAAGCAAGAAAATGATTTGATCTTCTTACTCGGAGGAATATATTTTTTTACTAAAGACAGTGCTTTGGCTAAGTTGGCTGGTCTTGGTTATGATGTATCTAAATCATACAGAACGACTTGGCAAGGAAGAACAGTAATCGTCATTGGTGCTACAGATGTCAATGATAAGATGAATCAATTGTGGTTTGATGCAAAACGAAAAGTCTTAGTCAGAATGTTTAAGTACGAAAATAATAGCAAAGAAGAGGTTCAGTTTGCTGGCCATACTAAGTTGAATGGAAAAGGCTGGACAGAAACTCTGGTAAAGATTTTTATCAATGACGCACTAATACAACAAGAAGATTATTTCAATATGAGGGCTAATCCTAAGCTTAATGCGGATGTTTTTAATACTGGGAGATTTAATGAAGCGGTGTATTAGTAGTTTATATTTCAAAGGGGATTAGTCTATTATAAAGTTGGAATTCAAGTGCTCTACCTTATTTTAATAAAAATTTAATAGCCCCAATCCAATAATTACTATTATTTTTACCGTTCAATTTTAACGGACTTCAATCATCTATTTAAAAACATATCAAATTCAACAAGCAACTGCTGCACTATTTGTGCCTAGCAATGCGGCTTTGTATATGTTTGCTCCCATAAGACGTACTCCCGTTACAGTGCGACGTTGATACTCCATAGTAACTAGTCAGCACTATAAATATTAAAGATGATGCCTAATGAAGTGCATCTCTACAACCTTCTACCAATTTTATTTTAAAGAACAATCAATATGCAAGAGCAGTTTGATATTATTATAGCAACCGCAGAACACACGAGTTTTGCAAAGATCATTGCAGATGAAATGGAATCATCTGCTAAGGCAAGAGGAACCGGAATAGCCCAACGTACACCAGAATATATAGCAGAAAAAATGCTAGAGGGAAAGGCCATTTTGGCTTTTTCGAGCGAAGGTATCTGGGCGGGATTCTGTTATATTGAAACTTGGAGCCACGGACAATATGTAGCCAACTCTGGATTGATAGTAGCACCACAATTTCGAAATGCTGGTTTGGCCAAAGCCATCAAAAAGAAAATTTTTAATCTTAGCAGAGAGAAGTTTCCTGAGTCAAAATTATTTGGACTTACTACAGGACTGGCAGTGATGAAAATCAACTCTGACCTAGGGTACGAGCCTGTAACCTACAGTGAGCTCACACAGGATGATGCATTTTGGGCTGGCTGTAAGAGTTGTGTAAATTTTGATATATTGGTGGCTAAGGAGCGTAAAAATTGTATGTGTACGGCAATGTTGTACGATCCGGCAGATAAGCCAGTAATGGCAGAGGTAAAAGAATCATTCAAGCAACACTCAAAGTTGTATGAACGATTTATGAGGTTGAAGCAGTCAAAATTAATTAAGAATTTGAAGAAGAGAGAACTGAGCAAAGTCTTTGCAATGTTTTCTTGGTAAATATAAACGATGAAAGAAAAAATTGTATTAGCATTTAGCGGCGGATTGGATACCACTTATTGCGCCATTTATTTAAGTAAAATAAAAAATTACGAAGTACACGCCGTTACGATAAACACTGGTGGTTTTTCTGATGAAGAAGTAGCAGTGATAAAGTCCCACGCAGAGAAGCTAGGAATGGCTAGCTACACTTGCCTGGACGTTACAAAGGAATATTATGAAAGCTGTATTAAGTTTTTAATTTTTGGAAATGTATTAAAAAATGGTACGTATCCTTTGAGCGTAAGCGCAGAGCGAATGGTACAAGCAATTCATATTGCGGAATACGCTAAGAAAATAAATGCAACGGCTGTAGCCCACGGTAGCACTGGCGCTGGTAACGATCAGGTAAGATTTGATATGGTGTTCCAAACCATTGTGCCTAATGTAGAAATCATTACGCCGATCAGAGATTTAAAACTAAGCAGAGCTGCGGAGATAGAGTTTCTAAAGGAGCATCAAGTAGTAATGAATTTTGAGAAGGCTGAATACAGTTTCAACAAAGGCTTGTGGGGAACGTCCGTTGGTGGAAAAGAAACGTTGAGCAGTAAAGACCATTTACCAGAATCTGCGTGGCCTACCGCTGTTACAAGCACGGAACAAAAAGATATTGTACTTCAATTTGAGCAGGGCGAATTAATTGCCATTGATGGAAAACATTATGGCGATAAAGTAAAAGCAATTCAAGACTTACAAAATCTAGCGCAGCCTTATGGCATAGGCAGAGACATTCACGTAGGTGATACTATCATAGGGATAAAAGGTAGAGTTGGCTTTGAAGCAGCAGCTCCTATTATTATTATAAAAGCGCATCACTTGTTAGAAAAGCACACGCTTACTAAACATCAATTATATTGGAAAGAGCAGCTTTCTACTTGGTATGGTAACTGGTTACACGAAGGGCAACTGCTAGACCCTACGATGAGGAATATTGAAAGTTTCTTAACCGATACGCAGAAGAAAGTAACAGGAAAGGTATTTGTGAGTCTGCATCCGCATCGGTTTACTGTAACTGGTATAGAAAGTGACAATGATTTAATGAATAATAAATTTGGTAGCTATGGAGAGATGAACAATAGCTGGTCTGGAGATGATGTAAAAGGTTTTGCAAAAATCTTCGGTAACCAAAATAGTATCTATTATCAAACGCATACAACCAATAAAGATGGCGCAGCAAGTTAAAATAGGAATTATAGGCGGAGCAGGATATACGGCAGGAGAATTAATTCGCTTGCTTATTAATCATCAGAATGTAGCAATTGACTTTGTGCATAGCAAAAGTAATGCTGGTAAGGCTTTGCATACTATACACAACGATCTTTTAGGAGATACAAGTTTATTGTTTGCAGAGCAGTTTCATTTTGATATTGATGTTTTATTTCTTTGTGTAGGTTATGGTGAGGCCAATCTATTTTTTAGCCAAAATAAAATTCCTTCGGTTGTGAAAATTATAGATTTATCACACGATTTTAGGTTGGCGCCTACCAAAGAACAATTTGGTAGAACGTTTATTTATGGCTTACCAGAGTTAAATAAAGAGCAAATAAAAAGGACTGAAAGTATTGCTAATCCTGGCTGTTTCGCTACTTGTATCCAATTAGGATTACTGCCTTTGGCGAAAGAGAATTTATTATCGAGCATTCATTCTACCGGAATAACTGGTAGTACAGGAGCAGGACAATCTTTTCAACCCACTTCGCATTTTTCTTGGAGGGCAAATAATGTACAACCGTACAAATCTTTATCTCATCAACACATTGATGAAATTCTAGAGTCAATTGAGCAGCTGCAAAATGAAAAGGTAGAATTAAACTTCTTGCCTTGGCGTGGAGACTTTACAAGAGGAATAATTGTAAGCAGTTATATTGATTGT
>JBBRHK010000312.1:0-3819 GCA_038222815.1 Chitinophagales bacterium | reverse complement strand
AGGATAAGAAAATAAAAGAGTAAATAAATTTTAGCCCCGTAAATCGGGGCTTTTTTTAGCAGGTTTAGAAAATATAATTAATAAAAAAGCTGGAGTAATTACTCCAGCTTTTGTTTATCGCCTTAATTTGGCTTAACCCATTTTCTTCTTTAGATTTTCATCAATAGCATCTAAAAATTCTTCTGTGTATAAATAATGATCACCATGGTTCACTTTATTACCGTGAATACACACTGCTAAATCCTTCGTCATTTTTCCGCTCTCTACTGTTTCAATACATACTGCTTCTAATGCATCACAGAAATCTATTAGCGCTTGGTTACTATCTAACTTACCTCTAAAAGCAAGACCTCTTGTCCACGCAAAGATGGAAGCTATCGGATTTGTACTTGTTGGTTTTCCTTTTTGATGCTCTCTGTAGTGACGAGTAACAGTTCCATGTGCTGCTTCTGCTTCCATAGTTTTACCATCTGGCGTTATAAGAACAGATGTCATTAAGCCTAAAGAACCGAATCCTTGTGCTACTGTATCACTCTGTACATCACCATCATAATTTTTACAAGCCCACACAAAATTTCCGTTCCACTTTAAAGCACTTGCTACCATATCATCTATCAGGCGATGCTCATAAGTAATTCCTGCTTCTTCATATTTTGCTTTGAATTCATTTTGATATACTTCTTCAAAGATGTCTTTGAAGCGACCATCATATTTTTTCAAGATGGTATTCTTAGTAGAAAGGTATAAAGGCCATTTTTTGCTTAAAGCCATATTCATACAACTTCTTGCGAAACCATAAATACTTTCATCTGTATTGTACATACTCATAGCAACACCATCGCCCTTGAAATTAAATACTTCGAATGTTTGCGTCTCGCTACCATCTTCTGGAATAAAACTCATAGTAAGTTTACCTTTTCCTTTGATAACAGTATCGGTAGCACGGTATTGGTCACCAAAAGCATGACGACCTACAATGATTGGTGCTGTCCAGTTAGTAACTAATCTTGGTACATTCTGCATTACAATTGGCTCTCTGAAAACGGTACCGTCTAAAATATTACGGATCGTTCCATTAGGAGACTTCCACATTTGCTTTAGCTTAAATTCTTCTACTCTTTGCTCATCGGGAGTAATAGTTGCACACTTTATACCTACACCGCAAGCCTTGATGGCATTAGCAGCATCTATGGTTACCTGATCATTTGTTTCATCTCTGTACTCCATACCTAAATCATAATATTGTATAGGAACTTCGACATAAGGAAGGATTAATTTGTCTTTTATAAATTTCCAGATAATTCTGGTCATCTCATCTCCATCCAATTCTACTACTGGATTATCTACTTTAATTTTTGTCATCTTTTTAATTATATATTTTTAGTGAAGTGTATTTTGCTATGTTATCGAAATCTTTGTCGTTGTGTATTAAAGAAATATTTTCCTCTATACAAGTTACTGCAATCAAACAGTCGTTCGGTTTTCTAATGGTAATGCCCTTTTTTCTTAAAAATCTGTATAGTGATGCTGCTTTTATGGCGAGCCCAATTTGATTTGAGTCTAAAATTTTGAAATTTAAAAAGGCATCTCTGAATTGAGTAAAAGTAGTCTCTTCCTTCATTCCTTGTAGAACTTCTTGTATGATCACTGGAATCATTACCAATTCGTCGTTCTTAATAATTTCTCTTAACAAAGGATTTTTTTTCCCTGTAGTTGTATTTATGAACTCAATCCAAACACTAGTATCCACTGTTTTCCCATTTATCATAAGTTCTCATTTCTTCAAGATTTCCTTCCCAAGTACCTTTACCTTCTAGAGACAGAATTGTAAGCCTTTTCTGATATTCAACATAAGATTTAAGCGCATTATGTATTATCTCTTTTTTTGTTTTTTTGCCAGAATACTCAATTGCCTCCTCCATTAGTTTATCATCTATCTCTATATTAGTTCTCATATTAAATCATTTATACACAAAGATAGCCAAATCTATACACATCAACATCATACAAGAACTCCAAAAATCATCAGACTCTTACCCTGTCTAAGTACTCCCGATTGCTATTTGTAGTAAAAACTGCAGACCTTTACAAACTACTACTCTTTTTCAATTGCACATCTCCAGTAATGATTCCCATATTTTCTATTATGGCTTCGCCAAACTCATCTGTTTTAAGCAAAGTAGCGCCACTCATTAAATTATAAAAATCAATCGTGACAGTTTTTCTCATAATGGTTGCTTGCAGAGCTGTTGTAATAAGATCCGCAGCTTCCTTCCAGCCCATATATTCTAACATCATACAACCGCTAAGGATAACAGATGAAGGGTTCATGCTATTTGTACCCGCAAACTTTGGAGCGGTACCATGTGTAGCTTCAAAAACTGCATAACCCGTATTGTAATTAATATTAGCACCCGGTGCAATTCCAATTCCACCTACCTCTGCAGCTAGTGCATCAGAAATGTAATCTCCATTTAGGTTAAGCGTGGCAACTACAGAATAGTCTTTAGGAGCAATCAGAATTTGTTGTAAAAAATTATCAGCAATAATATCTTTTACTAAAAGTTTTCCGTGGCTTAGTGCGTCCCTTTGTACTTCATTGGCTTTTGCTTCACCGTGTTCTTTTTTTATCTCATCCCATTCTGCCCATGTAAACGTTTTATCGCCGAATTCTTCTCTGGCCACTTCGTAACCCCAAGTTTTAAAACCACCTTCCGTGTATTTCATAATATTGCCCTTGTGTACAATACTTACACTTGGTAAGTGATTCTCTAGTGCATATAGAATTGCAGCTCTCACTAGTCGTTTTGTACCATCAATAGAAACGGGTTTCACACCATAACTACTACTGCCCGGGAAGCGAATATTTTTTACGCCCATTTCCTCCAACAAAAATTTCTCAAACTTTACAGCTTCTGGAGTGCCAGCCTTCCACTCGATGCCGGCGTAAATATCTTCTGTATTTTCTCTAAAAATCACCATATCCACGTCTTGTGGGTTGATCACTGGTGAGGGTACACCTTTAAACCATTTTACTGGTCGCACGCAGGCATATAAATCTAAACTTTGGCGCATTGCCACATTCAATGAACGAATACCGCCACCAATAGGAGTTGTAAGTGGTCCCTTAATAGAAATTAAATGTTCTTTGGCTGCTTCTAGTGTTTCATCTGGTAACCAATTGCCGGTTTGATTAAATGCTTTTTCTCCGGCTAATATTTCTTTCCAGGTGATTTTTCTTTCTCCATTATACGCTCTCTCTACCGCTGTATCAAATACCTTAGCGGCTACGCCCCAAATCTCTGGGCCTATACCATCACCTTCTATAAATGGAATGATAGGATGATTGGGAACGTTCAGCTTTCCTTCGGCGCTCATTGTTATTTTATCAGGCATAATTTTTAATCTTTTCGATTAGAGAATGCCGCAAAAATAAGTGATTAGGAACACAAGAGGAAAGGTAGCGAGGTAGATTTAAGAAACGCTTGGCGATTATTTAAAAGCTAAGCGAACAATTAATCCATTCATCATCAAAATTTGTATTGTATTTCTTGTAGAAATCAATGGCTGGTTTATTCCAATCGAGTACTTGCCATACTAAACCAGAGTACTTTCTTTCTTTGCAAACCTCAATGAGTTTATCCATTAGAAGTTTTCCTAGGCCCTTGCCACGCATAGATTCTGTAACAATTAGATCTTCTAAGTATAGTCTCTGACCTTTCCAAGTACTGAAGCGTATGTAACAAAGGGCAAAGCCAACTAACACTCCATCTACCTCAATTATCCACGCTTCCCACACTGGCTTTTCTCCAAAGCCAG
>JBBRHK010000311.1:0-3827 GCA_038222815.1 Chitinophagales bacterium | reverse complement strand
GCAGCTAGTGATGGAATTGTAAATGAGAATTTGGCCGTAAACTTTATGAGTGAAGTGCAGCTACCAGAAGCAAGATGTTTCTATGGTTTTCAAATTATGATGGAAAACATTCATAGCGAGACTTATGCCTTACTTATTGATACTTACATTAAAGACCCACAAGAAAAGCACAAGCTATTCCATGCCATTGAAACCATACCAGCTGTAAAGAAAAAAGCGGAGTGGGCAATGCGTTGGATTGAGAACGGAACATTTGCAGAGAGATTAGTTGCTTTTGCAGCAGTGGAAGGTATATTCTTTAGCGGAAGTTTTTGTTCTATTTTCTGGATGAAGAAAAGAGGTTTAATGCCAGGACTTACCTTCAGTAATGAGCTGATAAGTAGAGATGAAGGATTGCATTGTGAATTTGCTTGCCTGCTATATAGTATGCTTGAAAATAAATTGAGTGAAGAGCAAGTGAGAGGAATTATTACAGATGCTGTAGAGATAGAAAAAGAATTTGTAACAGAAGCCCTACCAGTTGCCCTAATAGGAATGAACGCAAAGTTAATGCAGCAATATATAGAGTTTGTGGCAGATCGCTGGTTATCTGAGCTGGGTTGTAGTAAGGTGTACAACGCAGCTAATCCTTTCGATTTTATGGAGATGATTTCGCTACAAGGCAAAACTAATTTCTTTGAGAAAAGAGTGGGCGATTACCAAAAGGCAGGAGTAATGGGCAATAAAGAATCACAGGTTTTCTCTACAGAAGAAGATTTCTAGAATACCAATACTAAGATTACAAACACTATCATACCAAAACAACTACCGCTATGCATGTAATAAAAAGAAACGGAAAAGAAGAGTCCGTAAAGTTTGATAAGGTAACAGCTAGAATAGAAAAGCTTAGTTACAGCCTTAGCCCAATGGTTAAAGCGATTGATGTAGCTAAAAAAACAATTGAAGGAATTTACGCTGGTGTTCCTACTACTGAGCTAGATAACCTAGCGGCAGAAACAGCAGCTTCACTTACCATCTCTCATCCAGACTATGCAATTCTTGCCTCACGGATTGCTGTAAGTAACCTTCATAAAAATACTGAGAAGTCATTTAGTAAGACTATGAGGGGACTCTATAATTACATCGACGAAAAAACGGGCAAAAGAATGCCGCTGATTGCTGATGATGTAATGGAAATTATAGAAAATAATTTAGAGTTATTAGATAGTACAATTATATACGATAGGGATTTTGGTTTCGATTATTTTGGATTTAAAACTCTAGAGAAATCTTATTTGCTTAAAGTAAACGGAAAGATTGTAGAGCGCCCACAACATATGTATATGAGGGTGGCAGTAGGTATACATAAAGAAGACATCACTAGCGCAATAGAAACCTATCATCTAATGAGTGAGCGCTGGATGACCCACGCCACACCAACTTTATTTAATGCTGGTACTCCAAAGCCACAGATGAGTTCTTGCTTCTTACTTACGATGAAAGAAGATAGTATAGAAGGTATTTATGATACACTAAAGCAGACAGCAAAAATCTCTCAAAGTGCGGGAGGTATTGGCTTAGCTATTCATAATATTAGAGCTACTGGAAGTTACATAGGTGGAACTAATGGTACAAGCAATGGTATTATTCCAATGCTTCGTGTTTTTAATGATACGGCTAGATATGTAGATCAAGGTGGTGGAAAAAGAAAAGGTGCATTTGCTATTTACTTAGAACCTTGGCACGCAGATGTTTTTGAATTCCTTGATTTGAGAAAGAATCACGGTAAGGAAGAAATGCGTGCAAGAGATTTATTCTACGCACTTTGGATTTGCGATTTATTTATGAAGCGTGTAGAAGCAAACGGCCAATGGAGTTTATTCTGCCCTAATGAAGCACCTGGACTTAGCGATTGCTGGGGACCAGAATTCGAAACGCTTTACACTAAGTATGAAGCTGAAGGTAAAGCGAGAAAAACAATAAAAGCACAAGACCTTTGGTTTGCGATATTACAATCTCAGATAGAAACAGGTACGCCGTATATGTTGTATAAAGATGCAGCTAACAGCAAGAGTAATCAGCAAAATCTTGGAACAATCAAGAGTAGTAATCTATGCACGGAGATTATGGAATATACTAGCCCTGATGAAGTGGCAGTGTGTAACCTCGCATCTTTAGCACTTCCAAGATTCGTAATCGATGGAAAGTTTGATCACCAGAAGTTGTATGAGGTGACTTACCAAGCTACAAAGAATCTTAATAAGATAATTGATAATAATTATTACCCAGTTGAAGAAGCTCGCAATTCAAATGTTCGCCACCGTCCTATAGGATTAGGTGTACAAGGTCTTGCTGATGTTTTTATTTTATTGAGATTGCCTTTCGAAAGCGAGTTGGCTAAAATGCTTAATAAAAATATATTCGAAACTATTTATTTCGCTGCAATGACGGCTAGTAAAGACTTAGCTGCGATACAAGGTCCTTATCAAACTTATGAAGGTTCGCCAGTATCAAAAGGGATTTTTCAGTATGATATGTGGGGTGTAACTCCAACAGACCGTTGGGATTGGGCGACCTTAAAGCAAGAAGTTAAAATACATGGGGTAGCTAATTCTCTTTTGGTTGCACCGATGCCAACTGCCTCTACTTCTCAGATTTTTGGTAATAACGAATGCTTCGAGCCGTATACTAGCAACATTTATACTAGAAGAGTATTGAGTGGAGAGTTTATTATTGTAAACAAGCATTTGCTGAAAGATCTAGTAGGGCTTGGCTTGTGGAATAATAGTATGAAAAATAAAATTATCGCTGCTAATGGTTCTATTCAACACATTGAAGAAATACCAGCAGATATAAAGGAATTATATAAAACAGTGTGGGAAATAAAGCAACGTAATATTATTGATATGGCTGCGGACAGAGGTGCTTATATCTGTCAGTCTCAATCACTAAATCTTTTTGTGGATAGTCCCAATGCTTCTAAGCTAACTTCTATGCACTTTCACGCTTGGAAAAGTGGCTTGAAGACAGGTATGTATTACTTAAGATCACAAGCAGCAACTCAAGCGGTACAGTTTACAGTAGAGAAGCAAGGTAGCAACGATATTGAACCTGTGGTAACACCTGCAGATGTAAGTGAAGTGGCTGCACAGACTAGTAATGATATAGATGCAACACCAGCAACAGGAGCTACTTGCACTATGGAAGATGGATGTGTGAGTTGTGGTTCATAATTTCAAATCTTAAATTTTTAAGTCCAAATTCCGGAAATGGAATTGGGACTTTTTTTATTGAAAACGGTTCTAATAGAGAGTGGTCTCAGAAGCTGGCATAATTATGAGTCAACATCGAATGATGATTATTAAACTAAGGAATCAACAATTCTAAATGACTATAAATCCTAATAGCTTAAATTTTCGTTAATGCCAATAACTAAGGATTTTAAAACAAGCTACTGTCAAAACGATGCGTCATTTCATTATATACTTACTACTGATTACCTACGGCAATGCCACGGTACAGCCAGTGATGCCGTATATGGTGGATGCTGTTTCTCATATACTCAATTATAAAGGGCATATGGAAACTGTGCACAGCCACAATGGTAAAGCTCACGTGCACCAAGAAATTCAAGATATTCAAAAGCAAAGCAAGGATAAGCAACCGCAATCTTCTGAGAAATTTGAAAAGGCTCAGAAAGATCAAATTCAAAATGATATAGTCTCAACTGCAATATTTGTTTTGCAAAAGCAATCAACTACTATTTTTTATGACAGGCAAGAATGTGATGCTCTGCTCAATAACTTTTTTCCCCCTCCGGATCATTGCACAAGTTGTGATCTTTAATG
>JBBRHK010000310.1:0-3836 GCA_038222815.1 Chitinophagales bacterium | reverse complement strand
GAAAGATACTTAGAATAGAAAGCACGAGCAAAATTGCAAATTAAAGTCTCAATTACGCCTGGATATCTAATTAAAAATGTATAAGTATTAATAAGTATATATCTTTTTCCATTTTTAAAGTTTCGTAGCACGATCTATTTTTAAAATATTTTTTAAAAATATTATGAAAGTTATAACTCTTGGAACGGTTATTGCTAAGGTGGGCTTTTGAAAGAAATAGTCAATAGTACAATATTTCAACGCCTAACCACACACAAAACTCCCCCTTTATGAAAAACTTCAAAATGATTGATGATGACAAATTAGTAGACACTATTAATAAATATGTACAAGAGCTAAAATCACTTACTGTCTCTATAAATTTTATAAAATCTAGTCAAAAAAAACTCAGCAATAAAAATTCTAAGCGATTTAATACCTACATTCTAGCAAAATCTGAGGTAATTAATACCAAGAAAGCTGAATTCTAAATAAATTAACTAAGCATCTAGACTGCTATTATTTAGATTAGTGCAATGACTCTTAACAGAAGATATTTCTTCCACAAGTTTTTAAAGACATTGCAACTGTGTCCATTTAATCAGCTCGATACTTTAAATGAAATGGCACCATTTCAATTGGGTGAAATATTTTAATGAAGTGTCACAATGTATTCAATATTGGCTTTGGCGAAATATTAAGGCATTGGAGAATCTAACAGTCTTTCCTTGAGTTATGCAATTCAATAAACATAGAGGTAGATAATATCTTAAAACACGCAGCACTAGATGCAACCATCAGCTTTGCAACCTCGTTTAATCTTACAAGCGCCTTCATTCTTCATATTAAAACAACGACCTATGATTAACTTTAAGAACGTAAAAGACTCAGATTTAGTTAGCACAATCAATTTATATTTAGCAGAGCTAAAGTCACTTACTATTTCAGTTCAGCCTCTAGATTACATAGAGGGAAAAACAAATATAATACACGCATCGGAGTTTGAAAATTCCTATTTCCCTCAGCAGTACAAATCATAATACGAATAAACTATTCAAAAAAAGACTACTGACAGAATATGTATCGTTTATAAAAATTCTAAGATCCCTACCTCATCCAACTGTTTTTAAATATATTGCAAGTCTAACCATTTACTAATCGCAATATTTTATAGAATATGGAGCAGTTTGAAAGAATCACTTCCCAAGCCATTACAGAAATATACAATACTCCTCTTCTAGGTTTAGTGTTTAGAGCAGCTACTGTACATAGAGAACAAAATAACTATGCAGAGGTACAAATAAGTAGTTTGATCTCTGTGAAAACAGGTGGCTGTGTAGAGGATTGTGCTTATTGTCCGCAGGCGGCAAGGTATAATACAGGTGTAGATGTGCATGCATTGATGCCGCTAGACAAAGTAGTAGCAATGGCTGCTACAGCAAAGAATAACGGAGCTAGTAGAGTATGTATGGGTGCGTCTTGGAGAGAAGTAAGAGATAACAAAGATTTTGATAAGGTGCTAGAAATGGTAGAGGCAGTAAATGAAATGGGGCTAGAAGTGTGTTGCACTTTAGGAATGGTAAATGCGATGCAGGCTAAGCGACTAAAAGAGGCTGGATGTTATGCGTACAATCATAATATAGATACCTCAGAAGATTACTACAAAGAGATTATCTCTACACGAAATTTTAATGATAGGCTCGAAACTTTGGACAATGTGCGCCAAGCAAATATGACTGTATGTAGCGGTGGCATTATAGGTATGGGTGAGAGTCACGAAGATAGAATAGGAATGTTACACACTTTGGCCAACCTGCCTGTACAGCCAGATTCTGTTCCTATCAATGCACTCGTTGCCGTAAAAGGTACTCCACTAGAACAGCAGGAAAAAGTCCCAATCGAAGATGTAGTAAGAATGGTGGCAACCGCCAGAATTATAATGCCACAATCAGTAGTGAGATTGAGCGCAGGAAGGAATGAAATGAGCTTTGCCGACCAAGCACTTTGTTTTATGGCTGGAGCCAATTCTATATTTGCTGGCGAGAAATTGTTGACCACTGCCAATCCAGACATTGATGTGGATATGAAAATGTTTTCTATCCTTGGGCTTACACCTAGAGAAGCTTTTAAAAAAGAAAAAGCCGAAAACGAAAAGGCTCATGAAGGATAAAGTAGACAATTTTTTAAAAGAAAAACTGAACGAACGAGCAGCACAGGGAAACCTTCGGAAGCTATTTATCAACAACGAACTTATAGATTTCTGCTCTAACGACTATCTTGGCTTGGCCAATCATCCCAGTTATAATATTACTGAGCAGCAGCACGGCGCTACGGGCTCCCGACTTATTACAGGAAATAGTAAAGAAGCTGAGGAAGCTGAGCAAAGAATTGCTACATTTCACAATGCAGAGTCAGCATTGATTTTCAACACTGGCTATATGGCCAATGTGGGACTATGCAGTGCTATTGGCGATAAATCAACTAGCTTTTTTTGCGATGCATTCATACATGCTAGCACGATAGATGGGGTAAGGATGAGTACGGCAAGTAAAGTAAAATTTGCGCATAACGATGTAAAAGATCTTCAAAAAAAATTATCCGCCTCCACCTTAGAAAAGAAAATCGTTCTTGTAGAGTCAGTATATTCTATGAACGGAGATATTGCACCCTTAAAAGAAATTGTAGAGGTTGCCGAGGCTAATGATGCAATAGTAATTGTAGACGAAGCACACGCCACTGGCATTTTTGGCGATAAAGGATTGGGCTTAGTGCAAGCGCTAGGTTTAGAGAAAAGAATATGGTGCAGGGTTCATACGTACAGCAAATCGATGGGGCTTCACGGTGCTGCGGTGGTGGGCTCAAAGATTTTAATTGATTACCTAACCAATTTTGCGAGGTCTTTTATCTACGCTACAGCATTACCTCCAGTAGCCTACCGACAGATTACAGCTGGCTACGAATTATTTGCCCAAGAAGATAACTTATTGGCTTTAAAAGAGATTATTAAAGTTTACTGTGAGTTATTTAATAATCTGCGGCAAGCTCAATTAACAACAACACCCATACAAATTATAAAAGTTACAGGAAATGAAAATGCTAAAGCTTGCAGCGCATATTTAATAGATAACGGTATTTATGCTAAAGCCATCCTTTCGCCTACAGTTCCATCTGGTGAGGAATGTATTAGGATTTGTTTACATAGCTTTAATACGAGCGCACAAATAACATTATTACATCACAGCTTAAAAAGCTTTTTCAAATGAGTTTTATCATCAGTGGCATTCATACAGGAATAGGAAAAACAATTTGCTCGGCAGTTTTATGCGAGGCACTCGGTTGCAACTATTGGAAGCCCGTGCAAGCAGGTGAATTAGAAAATACTGATAGTCATACAATTAAAAGACTTACCTCTACTTGTCAGACCTTTACAGAGCGGCACAGCCTTACCATTCCTGCCTCGCCACATTACGCAGCGAGAGAAGAAGGAATAGAGATCAAGTTGTCCGACTTTGAACTACCCTTGTCGGATAAAGGAATTATTGTGGAAACTGCAGGAGGTATCCTCTCGCCCTTGAGTGAAACGGTAAGCAACTTAGACCTTATGGTTAAGCTTAACCTTCCAAATATTCTTGTGAGTAATAATTATCTGGGAAGCATTAACCATACAATGCTTACAATTGCCGCATTAGAAAATAGAGGTATAAAAACCGTAGCTATTATCTTTTGTGGAGAAGAAGTGCGCTCATCAAGAGCATATATAACTAACCAAACTAAAATCCCGGTTTTGTGCTCTGTTCCGCCATTTGAAGAACTTGACGCTGCTGCAATACAGAGATTTGTTGCATCGATTCAGACCA
>JBBRHK010000309.1:0-3847 GCA_038222815.1 Chitinophagales bacterium | reverse complement strand
CTTATCTACCTGAATAAGCTCTACCATAAAATGCCAGTTCTTATTGAAATCGTAGTGATAGAAAAACTTTTGATTAGGGTCTTTTATCTCAGAAGCTAAGACTACTTCTTCCATCATAAGTGGTTCAACTACGTACTCTTTATCGTACTTATCAAGGCTTATTTCTCTACCTTTTTGCCAAGCATCATTACTTCTATAAAATGTTGCACTATGCTTATTATCGAACTCGTAAGATTTTAAAATAGCAGCGTGTAAGTCACAAAAAGTTTGTGTATGTTTTATAGCAACATCTCTATAAATACTTTCATCTTCTTCCCAATAAATTCTAAATCGTAAAATAGCCATAGAGTAAAGATAAATTATTTAATGTAAAATAAACTGAGCCAAAAAGGCAAATAGCTTACAGTAGGATTTATTATAGATTAAATTGGTTTCAAACCAAGCTTTTCTGCTTCTTGTATCATATACAATGTAGCTGATTCTTTGTCACTTGTAATTATACCATCAAGTATTGCATTTCTTATAGCATCCTTGATAATCCCTACATTCTTAGAAGGAGGAATACCAAAAGTTTCCATTATGATCTCCCCAGTTATAGGCGGCTGCCAATTTCTTAATTGATCTTTTTGCTCTACTTCAATACAACGCTCCGCTACGAGTTCAAAATTTTGAATATATCGTTTTACCTTCTGCTGATTTTTGCTCGTAATATCTGCTTTACATAGCAAGAGCAAGTCATCAATATCTTCGCCGGCATCATACAACAATCTTCTAATGGCAGCATCAGTAATATCTTCTTTACTTAAACTAATAGGTCTTAAATGAAGCTCCACCAGTTTTTTTACAAATTGCATTTTTTCGTTCTGTGGCAGTTTGAGTTGTGCAAATATTTTGGGCACCATTCGCCCTCCTACTACCTCGTGACCATGAAACGTCCAGCCAGTGCCTTCTTCAAATCTTTTAGTATTAGGCTTAGCAATATCATGTAGCACTGCTGCCCAGCGCAGCCATAAATCGTTAGAAGTGGCAGCCAGATTATCTACCACTTGCAGCGTGTGATAAAAATTATCCTTATGACCCTTACCATCTATATATTCTGCACCAGCAAGGGCAACCATTTGCGGAAAAATAATTTTAAGAATACCAGATTTATATAATAAATCAAACCCAATTGAGGGCTTACTACACATCAAGATTTTATTCAGCTCATCAGCAATACGTTCTTTGCTCACGATCGTTATTCTTTGCGCATTTGCCTTAATGGCTTCAAAAGTTTTCGCTTCTATTTCAAAATTAAGTTGTGCTGCAAACCTAATACCACGAAGCATTCTTAAAGGATCATCACTAAATGTAATGTTAGGTTCTAGTGGGGTTCTAATTATTTTATCTTCGATTGCCTTAAGTCCATTAAATGAATCTACAATCTCGTAAGGATCATTTGTACAAAGATTTAAAGCCAAGGTATTTATTGTAAAATCTCTTCTTTTTTGATCATCTTCAATCGTTCCAGGAATTACTGCAGGCTTTCTACTAGCTGGGTCATAACTTTCCTTTCTTGCGCCTACAAATTCCACTTCCATTCTTTCATCATTAGGCAATTGAATGACAAATTGTGCTGTACCAAAATTTTTAAATACTGTAACGTTGGGACTTGGAGAAAACAAAGCAGCTGTAGCATTTGCCAGTGCGATGCCATCACTAGAGGTGACAATATCTATATCTTTTATAGGCCGGTTGAGAATATAATCCCTTACCGTACCACCTATTACAAAAGCGTCAGTCTGTAGTGCTTCAGCCGCTTCTTTTACTTTGCCGTATATAATTTTCTCAATCTCGCTTGGCACTATTTGCATAGCTGCAAATGTAGTTACTTAATAAAAATTATTTTGTGCCTTTTTGATATAAAACATCAAATTCAATACGTGAATAGATTCTCAATCATATCAAATTCTTTTGTAAAAAATGGCAAAGAAGCTCATACAATACTGTTATCTTACCTTATTTGTCAGTTTTTATTAAAAGGCATTAAACTTGACTATATAAAGCTTTGATTAAATTTTAAATTTTAAGATGAGTTATATTGCCATTTTGGCAACCTTAAAACCCTAATATGAATAATTATCAGTTTGATCAATTACAAGAAGGCGACCAGGAATTTTTACCGATCATACCATTAGATGATGACGAAGAAAATAAAGAAGAGCTAATAATAGGTGATTCTATTCCATTGCTCCCGTTACGTAATACCGTTCTTTTCCCCGGCGTTATAATCCCTATAACAGTAGGTAGAGAGAAAAGTATAAAATCTGTGACGGATGCTTATAAAAACGATAAGCTCATAGGTGTAGTAGCACAGAAGGATAGTGCAATTGAAGAGCCAGAAATAAAAGACCTAGAGCGAATAGGAACGATTGCCAAGATGGTAAAGTTGATAAAGATGCCTGATGGAGGAACTACCATAATCATACAAGGCAAGCGAAGATTTGAGATAGAAGAAATTGTACAAACTGATCCTTACTATACTGCTAAAGTAAAAGTATTGATAGATGAAACGCCTAAAAAGGACAAGAATTTTGATGCGCTAATTACTAATATCAAAGAATTGGCCGGGCAAATTATTGGACTATCAACCAATATGCCAAGTGAAGCTGGTATTATTTTAAAAAATATTGAAAATGCAGCTTTCCTAGTTCATTTTGTAAGTAGTAATCTAAATGCTGAACTAAAGGAAAAGCAAAACTTACTAGAGATAAATAACCTGAATGAAAGAGCAGAGATGCTCTTGAAGCTTATGCACACTGAGTTACAGTATGCAGAGCTAAAAAACAAGGTAACCAATAAAACAAGGACCGAACTAGACAAGCAGCAAAGGGAATATTTTTTACAGCAGCAAATGAAGGCCATCAAAGACGAACTAGGTGGAGATAATGTAGCCGAAGTAAAGGAAATGCAGAAGAAAGCAGAAGGCAAAAAATGGAACCAGGCCGCCAAAGATGCATTTAATAAAGGCGTAGAAAAATTAGAGAGAATGCATCCTTCTACCCCAGATTATTCTGTGGTGTACAATCATCTAGACCTAATGCTAGACTTACCTTGGGATGATTATACCCAAGACTTGTATGATCTCAAAAAAGCAAAAAAGATTCTTGATCACGACCATTATGGGATGCAAAGGATAAAAGATAGAATCTTAGAATATATTGCGGTACTGAAATTAAAAGGTGATTTAAAGAGCCCGATATTATGTTTTGTAGGGCCTCCCGGGATTGGTAAAACTAGCCTAGGAAAAAGTATAGCCGCTGCAGTAAATAGAAAATATGTTCGCCTTAGTCTTGGTGGTGTACACGATGAGAGTGAGATACGAGGACATCGTAAAACCTATATTGGTGCAATGCCCGGTAGAATTTTACAAAGCATTAGAAAAGCAAAATCTGGTAACCCTGTAATTATCCTCGATGAGATAGATAAAGTAGGTAGCGACCACAGAGGCGACCCTAGTAGTGCATTACTAGAAGTATTAGACCCAGAACAAAACAATACATTCTATGATAACTACCTAGAGCTAGAATATGATTTAAGTAAGGTGCTTTTTATAGCAACTGCGAATACCCTAAGTACGATTCCTGCTGCACTTAGAGATAGGTTAGAAATTATAGACTTGAGCGGATATGCAATAGAAGAGAAAGTAGAAATTGCTAAAAAGCACTTACTACCTAAGCAAAAAGAAATGCACGGCTTAAAGCCAACTAGTTTTAAAATGAGTGATGCTGTTATAGAAAAACTAATCACAGATTACACTAGAGAAAGTGGCGTAAGAGAATTGGATAGGCAACTTGCCAGCGTTATG
>JBBRHK010000308.1:0-3855 GCA_038222815.1 Chitinophagales bacterium | reverse complement strand
TCCTTTTGGCGTGATGCTCGTAGAGCCAAGCACTGCGCCTAGTACAGGTGCATAGGTAGTAGGGCGGCTTTTAAAAGAAGAATCTCTAAAACTGTTATCTACAATTTCACTTAATTGAATTTTTTGCACTGCTGTGGTATCACCGTAAGTCCCTCTATAATTAAGCCCTACTACAATAGAGTCAATAGCCACAAGGGTGTCTAATCTACTATTACCAAAGAAATATGGATAAAATGTAGGCTTTAATTGTACATAAATATTGCCTGTGGTTTTC
Organism: Chitinophagales bacterium; assembly: GCA_038222815.1. GTDB lineage: Bacteria > Bacteroidota > Bacteroidia > Chitinophagales > Chitinophagaceae > Ferruginibacter. The sequence goes on along the minus strand of JBBRHK010000308.1, from coordinate 3,581 downwards.
CCAAAAATAGGATCGTTATCTATATGACCAAGAGCGTGAAAAAAATCACTCCTTACTGATACAGTATCTACATCTGTACCTTGTGTACTTACAACGTCTAAGGTATCGGCAAATGTATTTACATTATCTACTACAGGTAACAAATCTGTTCCTAAAGTAGTAGTGTCAAATTTTGTACAAGAAATTACGATTGCAACTATTAATAGTAATGCTGCTGTCGCATTGAAAAAACGTGAAGCCACTAAAAAAGATTTAATAAATGGTAATAAAAAAACTAGTCGGCAAGGTCGTTATATAATTGTAAATAGTCTGTTAAATCAGACTCTTCATCATACTTTAAAACTTTCTTTCCTCTCACCTTACTAAAAGAATCAGACAATTTTTTATCTACTTTAGCTGCTCCAAAAGTTATGGCATCCGCATAAGTAGCCCCTATATTGAACATACCGTAGTTATTATTATCCTTTAATACGTCTAGCTCTTTTTTGGTAATATTTTCGTGAATACTTAATAACTGAGCAAAGTCTGCACCCATCTTATTTTTAAAAGTATTTTCACCGATGGTAAATATCACTTTGCTGTGATTGAAAACGGGTTCTCTCTTATAAGCTGTTTTTATAAACATTGGTATCAAACCAGTCATCCAGCCGCTACAATGGATAATATCTGGAGGCCATCCAAATTTTTTCACCGTTTCTAAAGCGCCCTTGCAGAATAAAACAGTTCTTAGGCCATTATCTGCAAACCAATTGTCTTCTTCATCAGTAAAAGTTGCTTTTCTTTTAAAATAATCTTCATTATCTAAAAAGTAAATTTGCAATCTTGCATTGGGAAGGGAGGCTACTTTAATTGTAAGTGGATAGTCCTCGTTATCGATGGTTACATTAATACCACTCAATCTCACTACTTCATGTAATCTATGTCTTCTCTCATTTATCACACCAAATCTTGGCATAATACATCGCACTTCCATATTACTATCATTGCTCAATACCGCAAGCTTATTTACAATTTCAGCATATTCAGTAAGTTCAAGGTAGGGAGACATTTCGTTAGCAATGAATAAAATCCGTTTCTTTGTGGACATCTGTCGTTTTTGGTGTGAAAAATTGTGTTTTGCCTACTTTTACAAGGGTAGTCAATACAAAATGTTTGCAAAAGTAACGATTTTTTCGTCAGATACCCATTTCAGCACATTTACAAAGGTATATATAGAGTTGTATGATTATATTTAAGACAAAAACAGAGTTTGAGTCCCACCTTAGCAATACTAGAAAAGAATTAAAAACAGTAGGATTTGTACCTACAATGGGTGCATTACATCAAGGACATATTCAACTACTTACAGAGAGTAGGCAATGCTGCGACCTGAGCGTGGTAAGTATATTCGTAAATCCCACACAGTTTAATAATAAAGAAGACCTAATTAGATATCCTATTACTACTGAGGCAGACGTCGATTTATTAGAAAAAAATGGATGTGATATACTTTATCTTCCTAGCAATGAAGAAATATACCCAAGTAATGGTACAATCGAGATTGATTATAATATTGGAAGGTTAGAGCATATTCTGGAAGGTGAATTTAGACCGGGACATTATAAAGGAGTGGTACAGGTGGTAAATTTATTGTTATCGACTGTACAACCGCAGTATCTTTTTCTTGGAGCAAAAGATTATCAACAATGTGCTGTTCTTACACAATTTGCAGCGACACATTTTCCTACAACCATAGTTGTAAAAGTCCCCACTGTACGAGCAGCATCTGGCTTGGCACTTAGCAGCAGGAACAAAAGATTATCAGCAGCGGAGTTAGAGACTGCACCTGTCATTTTTGATTGCTTATCATCCATCAAGGAAAATTTAAACTCAAAAAATATGGAGGAGCTTATTAAACAAGCAAAGGACACACTGAGCAATAAAGGATTACAACCTGAGTATGTAGTGATTGCAGATACGAAGAGCCTGGAATCAGTGACAAATTGGGGTAAAAAATCAAAGCTAGTAGCACTTATTGCAGCTCACTTAGGTACAGTAAGGCTAATAGACAATATGGAATTAAACTAGTGAAAATCGACACTTTTAGGTAATGAAAAAGAAGAAAATAGTTACTTGGCTTCAATATACTCTCTTTTTGGGTGCAGGTCTGTTTTTAGTATGGTGGCAATTGCGAAGTATGAATGCGGTGCAAAAAGAAGAATTTCTAATATCATTAAAGCAAGCTAATTACCTATACATTATTCCAATAGTGTTGATGGGCTTATTGAGTCATTTTATTAGGGCACTTCGTTGGAAGCTTTTGATGCAACCAATCAACTATTTTCCAAAAACTAAAAATGTGTTTTCAGCCGTAATGATAGGCTATTTGGCTAATAGTGCTGTACCAAGACTAGGTGAGGTGCTAAAATGTACCATTCTGGCTAAATATGAAAAACTAAAAGTTGATAAGCTAGTAGGGACAATATTAGTTGAACGCACTTTTGATCTACTCTGTTTTGCGCTATTTATTACTATTACAGTCTTAACACAATATCAAAAATTAGAAACATTTGTTACTGGTCAATTTAGTAAAGTAAATAGTATTGATACTGGCAGTGGCTTTACGAAACTGATCGTGGTACTTATTGTAGTGATTGTAATCATTTTTGCATTGAGTCATCTGGCAAAAAAATATCCGAAGAGCAAAATAATCCTTTGGGTTAAAAACTTTGTAGTTGGGATTGGCCAGGGATTTCTCACGGTAATTCGCCTACAAAAAAAGAAAACTTTTTTGCTATACAGCATACTTATTTGGTCGCTTTATGTGCTACAAATTTATATAGGGTTTTATGCCCTTACTAAAACATTACACCTAGGTATTGGTGCAGCTTGTAGTGTACTTTCTCTGGTGACGGTGGCTATAATTATTACGCCAGGAGGTATTGGCACTTTCCCCATTTTTGTAATGCAGGTTTTACTTATTTATGGCGTGTCACAAAGTACTGGGCAAGCCTTTGGGTGGATGATGTGGGGTATAACAACGGCAATAGTCGTCATAGGAGGCTTTGTTTGCTTACTACTGCTACCCTACCTGAACAGACAAAAAGATAACATCAGTATTTTAGAATAACGAGTATATTCGAACGTTTACAATAGTATCAAAATCTAACATCTGTGCAGCAACTAACCACCATACCCAGAGATTTAAGTTGGTTATCTTTTAATCAACGAGTACTTCAAGAAGCCGGCAATAAAACAGTTCCCCTTGCAGAGCGTATAAAATTTATAGGCATATACTCTAATAATATGGATGAATTCTTTAGAGTTCGGGTAGCTGCGGTAAGCAAGATGATAGAGCTCGGCAGTAAAGCTAAAATGCATTTAGAAGACTCTCCTATTGAGCTGCTAGAAAAAATACAAGAAAAAGTACAAAAATTACAAACCGAGTTTGAGATTGTATGGCAGGAATTAAATGCTGATATGAATGCTGCCAATGTAAAAATTGTAGATGAAAAAAATCTTACGGAAATACAACAGCAAGCGGTACTAGAATATTATAAAGAAGAGGTAAGAAGTTACATAGTACCTCTTATGATACAAAC
>JBBRHK010000307.1:0-3883 GCA_038222815.1 Chitinophagales bacterium | reverse complement strand
TTCTAATGTTCTTAAATTTCCGCCAATCAATCTGCCTTCGCATCTACCAATCTTGTTATTTGCATTTGCTGTTGTCGTGTAAGAAATTGCTTTTCCCGTGAGGCAATCATTTATACTTTCAATAGATTTTTTTTGTATTGCATCTGCATCTTCCCACACAGTAGGAAAGCTGTTGCACATTTTACTATGAATACTGGCGTAATGATGTTGCTCAAAAATATGATTGACTAAAATAGTAATATCGCTAAATCCAATAATCCATTTTGGATTTTTTTCAAACTTTTTAAAATCTAAAGAATCTATTATTCTCACGGCACCGTATCCGCCTCTTGCGCATAAAATGGCTTTGATGTTTTTATCATCAAGCATCATCTGCATATCTGATGCTCTCTGCTCATCTGTGCCACCAAATGTATGATCCTTCTCGCCAATGGTCTGACCTACTAACACATGATAGCCCCAATCTTCTAACTTTTTTATGGCCGGTTGTATTTCAGAAAGCGTAATTGCGCCAGCCGGCGAAGTGATACCTATTGTGTCGCCTTTTTGTACGAATGCTGGTATATGCCAAACGTTTTTTGGCTTAGTAATTATATTGCTTGGTGTTAGTGAAAGCAAGACACTTGCTTTGGTAAAAGAAGATAAAAATTGTTTGCGTCTCATTGTAGAAATAAAAATAGCGGTTTATTCTATAGCAGAAAAGTTAATCGGTAGTAAGCAACTTTTGAGTACAGTGATTAGTACTAGTTGATCATTGAATGTAAAAAGCCCCTCCAAATTAATAAAGAGGCTTTTGAGTTTCTTAAAGTCGATTAAAGTTTTATGAATTGCCCAGTACAGATGTCATTACCGTGAGTAATCTTCATAAAATAAATACCAGCTGGTAGGTTACCTACATAGCTTGTAATAGTGTTGAAGCCTATCACACCCGAGGTAGTGGTTGTTTTTACTAGTACATTCAAACTATTGAAAATTCGCATAGTTATGGGTTGTGCTATCCCTAGTACTACATTTGCACTAATATTGGTTTGTGTAGGGTTAGGGTAAGCAACCGCTATACAGTTACCAGGATTTGCTGAGGTTATTGTTATGTACCTGCAGAATTCTTTTACACAATTAGGTGCTACCGTTGCAAATAAGCAAACTCTGTAAGTGCCTGTGTCAGAAAATAAGTAGTTTGGGTTGTTCTGATTTATAGTAATCGTATTGCCCGTTGTACTAGCAGCAGTTACTCTCGTGATTTTCCACACCTGATTGATAATAGAAACATTGCTTACTGCTGTAAAAAAGTACAAATTTGGATTAGCAGTACCCTGTGTACTGTTGAAGCTTACTTGAGCAATAGAACAGTTTGTGCTGCCTACATAAATTGTCGTACAGTACTCTCTTACACAACTTGTGATTAACTGCCCATTTGCACCACGCTTTATGATTACTAAGCAAACAGTTTTAGGCCCTACTGTGGTATAAATATGATTAGGATTCTGAGCACTCGAGAACGTACCATCGCCAAATGACCAGCGAATAGAATCAGTAGGACTTGCATTTATAGAAGCATTGGTGAAGTGATAAACATTTGCAGCTACACCAATACTATCGTAGGTTACGGTGAAGTAAACCTGTAGGTTACAGGCATTCGTTGATGGCGACACAACTATGGTTTGGCATTTTTCACTTACGCAGTTATTAACCGTTCCTGCTGTAGTCCTTTTTAGTATTCTTAAACATACATTGTAGGTACCTGCTGTGGCATAAGTATGACTCGGACTCACCTGATTAGAGAAAGTGCCATCTCCGAAATTCCAACGGATAGAATCAGTTGGGAGCAATCCTATAGAAGTATTTGTGAATTGGTAGATGTTAGGAGTGCTGCTGTTTGATACTGAGGTAAAATTTGCCAGCAAAGTACAAGGAGGTGCTGAAGTGAAACTGATTGTGCGACATACATCGCTAGAGCAGTTTGTTAATCCTCCAAGCGAATTCCTTTTTATTATTCTTAAACAAACCGTGTAAGTACCAGCCGTTGCATAGGTATGTATTGGATTTGATTGGTTAGAAAATGTTCCGTCGCCAAATGACCATCGGATAGAATCAGTGGTACTGTATCCTGTAGAAGTGTTGTTGAAGTAGTAAACATTATTAGCGAGGCCTAGAGTATCATAGTAAGAGTTGAACGAAGCTTGAAGGGTACAAGGAGTCGTCATTGTTACAGTAATAATCTGACATTTTTCTCTAACGCAAGTTGTAAGAATACCGTTCGGATTTCTTTTAATAATTCGTAAACATACATTATAAGTACCAGCATTTAGGTAGGTATGAATTGGGTTTATTTGATTAGAAAATGTACCATCACCAAAATTCCAACGAATGGAATCAGTTGCGCTAAAGCCTGTCGATGTATTTGTAAATTGATACACATTCTGACTAGCACCGGTACCGACACTCGGGGAGCTAAAATTTGCAACCAAGGTACATGCATTAGTTGCCACAAATGTTATTGTGTGGCACACATCGCTGATACAATTCGTTAAAGTACCATTGGGCGTTCTTTTGATAATTCTAAGACATACATTGTAAGTTCCTGGAGTACTATAAGTGTGTGTTGGGTTTGGTTGGTTAGAAAAAGTGCCATCTCCAAATGACCATTTAATAGAATCAGTAATACTATATCCTATAGAGGTATTGTTGAAGTAGTAAATACCATTTGCCAAGCCCAAAGTATCATGGTATGAATTGAAGGCAGCCTGTAACGTACAAGAAGTAGGGCTACTGTACTGGATAGTTCGGCACACGTCACTAATACAATTCGTTTGTGCTGTACCTGCAGTATTTCTTTTAATTATTCTCAAGCATACTGTGTAGGTGCCAGCTGCAGCAGTATAAGTATGCGTTGGGTTAATAGCGTTTGAAAATGTGCCATCACCAAATGACCAGCGAATAGAATCTGTTGCTGAGAATCCTGTAGAAGTGTTGGTGAAATAATAAACATTTGGACCTGTTCCTAGCGTGTCATTTGATACATTAAAAGCCGCTTGTAATGTGCAAGCATTTTGTATAGTAATGGTTGCAGTAGCAGAGTCATTACATACAACGGCTCCATTTTGATATCTTTTAAGAATATGCTTTACGGTAAATGTTCCATTAGTTTGATATACGTGTGAAGGCGTTGTATTAGAAGAAGTCGCTCCATCACCAAAGTACCAAGTATGTTGGGTATTTATCGCATCGCCAACTGTAACAGGTGTGAACACTCCTGTGTTTCCATTCTGTATACTAGTGCCAAACTGTGGATTGCAAGAAAGATTTTGAGCAAATAAGTTTCCGCTTAGGGATGCAAAAAAGATTAAAATAATTGAGTAAATTTTTTTCATACAGGGAGTTTTAGGGAAGTTGGGGAAAATTTCAACTTCTAAAAGTAATATAATTTATAATATGAAACTTTTATTTTAATAAATCGTTCTTTTGATTCGAAGAACCTTGTTAGCCTCAAAATGTGTTTAATTCTGAATTAAACTAGCTAAGTATTTCATAGTAGGCTGATTCTTCGCTATTTTAGTTTTCCGAAAGTTGTGCAGCGCCAGTGACTTGGACATAAAAAAACCCCTCCCAATAAGGAAGAGGCTTTGAAATATTATTTTTTAAAAACTTATTGTCCCTGACCGTGGCATTGCTTATACTTCTTCCCACTTCCGCAAGGGCATTGGTCATTTCTGCCTATTTTAGGTTCTACTCTGATGGGCTCTTGCTTTATAGCTGGTGAAGGATCAAAATAATCATTTTCATCTGCTGCGTAATCTTGTCCTGCGGCATCTACAGCGGCTTTGTTATTGGCCATTCTGCTCATATCAGTCTTGTTTTCTCTGCCTTCTTTTATTTGTGCTGG
>JBBRHK010000306.1:0-3884 GCA_038222815.1 Chitinophagales bacterium | reverse complement strand
CAGGCTTGCCATCTACTGATACAATATTATCTCCATTTTGAAAGCCAAGCTTCTGAAAAATAGGGTCGTTAAATGAAATACCATACTTCAAAGAATCAGATTCTATCTTTTTCTCTCCCCACACCATTGATATCATTGCATAAATGATAAATGCAACAAGCACATTTACTGTTACACCACCAAGCATAATGATTAATCTTTGCCAAGCTGGCTTACTTCTAAATTCATAATCCTTTGGTGGTAGCTTCATAGCTTCTTTGTCCATGCTCTCATCTACCATTCCAGATATCTTCACATAACCACCGAGTGGCAACCAACCGATACCATACTCAGTTTCGCCTATTTTCCTCTTAAACAAAGAAAAGCCAGCATCAAAAAACAGGTAGAATTTTTCAACCCTGCATTTAAACCATTTTGCTGTGATGTAATGACCAAACTCATGCAGAATAACAAGAATGGAAAGTGATAATAATAATTGAGCAGCTTTAAGCCCAACACTAGGCCAATTGATTGCTAGAATAGTTTCTATAAACATGTAAAATAAATCGAATTTTTTAATAAAATAACAACAGCCTTGTGAATAATACTTTTAAAGCTGCACGATTGAAGCGGCGAAGTTACGAGCCTCGCCATCGGTTTCAAAATAATCATTCATTGTAGGCTGCTCGATGAAGCTAATTTTCTCCATCGTTTTCTCTACTACTGCCGTCATATCTAAGAAGCCGATTCTATTTTTAAGAAATGCATACACCGCTATTTCATTGGCTGCATTAAGGATACAAGGCATATTTCCGCCTTTTTTCAATGCCTCCATAGCTAGGGTGAGGTTTCTAAATGTTTTATAATCTGGCTGCTCAAAGTGCAGAGCAGGGTATTTATTAAAGTCTAACCTAGGAAAATCGTTCTTTATTCTCGCTGGGAAACCGAGGGCATATTGGATAGGCAACTTCATATCTGGCAAACCCATTTGCGCCTTTATGCTACCATCTTCAAATTGCACCATACTATGTACAATACTTTCTGGATGAACTACTACTTCTATTTGAGAAGGAGTTAAATTGAATAGCCATTTGGCCTCTATCACCTCCAGCCCTTTATTCATAAGTGTTGCAGAGTCAATAGAAATTTTTGCTCCCATATCCCAGTTGGGGTGCTGCAATGCATGTTCTCGCTTTACATTCACGAGAAAGTTTGGCTTTTTACCTTTGAAAGGGCCGCCGCTTGCAGTAAGAATTATTTTTTCTATTGGGTTTCTTACTTCGCCTACAAGGCACTGAAATATAGCAGAATGCTCACTATCTACTGGTATGATGGGCGATTTGTGCTGTAGCGCCATTTTCATCATCAAATCGCCTGCTACTACTAACGTTTCCTTATTAGCCAATGCAATCACCTTTCCATTCATTATCGCCTGTATTGTAGGTTTCAATCCTGCAAACCCTACAATAGCTGCAATCATCACATCGTATGTATCAAAAGCCGCCACCTGCTCTAGCGCTGCCTCTCCTGCAAATACCTTTATATCTGTACTACTCAATGCATCTTTTACATATTGATACTTTTCTTCATTTACAATTACCACTGCATTAGGCAAGAACTCTAAAGATTGCTTGATTAATAAATCTGCATTATGGTGTGCCGTGAGTATCTCTACTTTAATTGAAGCTGTATTGTTTCTAATTACATCTAGTGCCTGAGTACCTATTGACCCCGTAGAGCCCATTATAGCGACTCTTTTATATTGGGTATTATTTTCCATACGACAAATATAATTTTAAAATGAAGTAGCACAACTGATGTGTAGATCTAATCATTAATTATAACAAATATTATTAATTCTGAGCAATAAGTAACGCCTCTACTAATTTTCTGTCATTACTTAATCGAGCCACTTTATTTTGCCCGCCTAGCTTTCCTGCTTGGCGCATATAATTTAAAAAGCCTCCAGGCTTAATTTCAGTAATCGTTAGCGGAGAAAGAATATTGCCTGATAATAAATCCTCATAATAAACATTTAGTTTTTGTAACTGATCATCAAGGCTTTTTGCAAAAGCTTCTTTATCCGATGGCATTTTTTCAAACTCCATAAACCATTCATGATAACTTTTTCCTTCACCTTCACTGATAAAAGGCGCTACTGTAAATTCTTTTACAATTGCTTGATGCTCATCAGATGCTTTAAGGAGCGCCTTTTCTACTTCTTCCACAATCACATGTTCACCAAATGCAGAGATAAAATGCTTAGTTCGGCCACTAACTTGCAATCTATAAGGTTCTAAAGAAGTAAATTTGATGGTATCGCCAATATCATAACCCCAAAGTCCGGCATTGCTATTAATAATTAAAGCATATTGCTTACCAAGTTCCACATCATGCAATCTTAATCTTGTAGCATTTTCCTTTCCGTAATCTTCCATAGGTATAAATTCAAAGAAAATCCCACTATTCGTATTCAATAACATTCCATCTGCTTCTTGGCTATCTTGAAAAGCAAAAAAACCCTCGCTTGCCGGAAATAACTCAATCATATCTATTGGTCTTCCTATACTTGCTAAAAGTTTAGTTTTATAAGGTTCAAAATTTACACCACCTTGTACAAGTACACTTAATGAGGGAAATAATTCACCAACCAATTTACTAGAGCGCTCTTGTAACCTATCAAAATACATTTGCATCCAAGGAGGAATACCGCTAATCAAACTCATATTCTCATCGATGGTTTCATCAACAATTTTTTCAAGTTTTGTTTCCCAATCTTCGATGCAATTTGTTTCAAAAGAAGGCAGTTGATTTTTCCGCAGGTATCGAGGAATATGATGATTTACGATACCGCTTAGTCTTCCGGTGGGAATATCTGCTACCCTTTCTAATACCGGTGATCCACTTAAAAAAATTAATTTTCCGTCTGCAAAAGCTGTATTACCAGTCTCTGCCATATAGCATAACAGCGCATTCCTGGCAGTATTTATGTGATTGGGGATGCTGTCTTTTGTAATTGGGATATATTTTGTACCGCTAGTAGTTCCACTCGTCTTGGCAAAATAAATAGGCTTGCCTTTCCACAAGACATTGTGCTTACCTTCTTTAATTTTCTCGATGTAGGGTTTTAAAGCTTCGTAGTCTCTCACAGGCACCGCTTGCTTAAACTCTTCGTAGTTTTTTATTTCTGCAAAATTGTGATCCTTACCAAACTCCGTCTTTACTCCTTGTTTCAAAAGCGTGGCAAGAATATCTTCTTGATCCTTCAAAGCACTCAAAGCTGCCTTTTTGGTAACTTTAAATATATGATTAGCAAATGGCTTTGCTAACAATGATTTTATTTTCATCACTATTTTTTTAAAAAAACTAGCTACAATCGCAAGACCAATTTGTGTCCAAATCAATAACAGTAACTATAACCAATGCTGCACCTTTTGGCGAACATACCACCCTTACATGCTGATTATCGTGCGACCATCCTTCAATGGCATAACTTATGCCTTTAGATGACTTCCTAGTTTTTGAATTATTTATTTTCCCTTTCTCTAAAATCTCCTTTATTTCTGTTTTATCGATTTTTCTGCAATCCATACGGCACTTTGCGTGTGCACTATATTCAATGTTCTTAAAACTCCCAATATCCAATGCCACTTCATCATTACCATTACCAGAGAATTTCTTTACAAGAAATGCTATTAGTAATAGAACTAACAATATGAGCGGCTTCCACTTATTTTTCACAGGCCGTAATTTACGATTTGTCTGAGTCAAAATTGAAGAAATTTTACAAACGGAGAATTATAACAAAAAAAATAGATTAAACATTTTTGAATGCCTTTTATTTGTGTATGAAAATTTGGACATTTTTACTTCTTATCGCTAGCGTTTCAATGTCTTGTAATAGG
>JBBRHK010000305.1:0-3887 GCA_038222815.1 Chitinophagales bacterium | reverse complement strand
ATAAAAAAATTCTTGAATCTTATTGTGAAGTTTGTAAAGTAATTCTTGGTGATGAACCAAATTTGATGTACTTTCACCACTTATTAGAAAAAAGGAATTATCCAGATTATAGGCACGTAGATGAAAACATAGCTATTGTTTGCGCTGAATGTCATAACAGATATGAAAGTTATCCGGATAAAGTGCCTAGTTTAATAGCTAAAAGAAATTTTTTACTTAAAAAATACAATTTATGAGCAAAGATGAAGAAATGCAGAGAGTGATAGCAGAGGTTATTGCACGTTTGAAAAAACAAGGCATAACTGTAGAAGCTACCTCTATATTGAATCTTGGTGATAATAAACCTGGAAAAGAAGATGCAATTAATAAGGCTGTGAATTCTATCTATGATAGCATGGCAAAGTCTAGTTTTCCTTTTAATAAACCAACAGGAGAAAATACTCCTACACCAACAGGACTAGCGCCTGAAAATCGTGAGCAATGTTTCTGTCCTGGTTGCTTTAACTTCAACAATTTTGAAGCAGTACTAGCTAACAGAAAAGGAGTTTTTGATTACATGGATTTACCCATAAGTGGAAAGCTATTTCATCTTAAGGCATTCATAGGTGAAGACGACCAAAATCATTTTACGATAGAACAGTCCAGAATAACAGTAGATACTACTGGTATGACACTTGAGCAATTAGAAGCTGGGTTAAGTGCAGCAGTACAGAACAAAGAATATGATAATGCCCAGCATTTCATGGATGAAATAAATTACATTAAAAACCAAAATCAGTAATATGAAGTTATTTTTCTATTCGAGAGAGCAAAAAGTAAAGAAATTGGATGAAAACGGAAAAGCTATTCCTATTACCATTCCAGTTGTAAAAGAAGTAGATGGTAAAGAAACCAGAGTAGATGAAGCTACTGGTCAGTTTGTACAAGAGACTAAGATCAGAAGAGACAGCTTTAATGTTGAATCAGTATTGAGATCTTACATGATTAGTGATGATCACATCATTGTTATCTTAAATGATGGCCACGAAGAAAGTCAAGTAGTTGATCAAACACTGATTAACGCCAAGAAGCCACCAACAAAAGACAACATTAAAACTGACAAAGCCAGAGTATTTGTTGCATCTGAAATCTCTTTATCGGGAGATGATGCAAAAAGATTCTTTGAGACTTTTGATGTATAAGTAATATGTAGTATGTATGTATGTATAAAAATGCCCCACTCAGTTAATTCTGGTGGGGCTATTTTTTTTTAAGAGTGAGGGAATAATAACCCTTAGTCATTGAAACAAGTCCAAAAAGAAATCTTATTGATGGCGTTAACAGATTTAGAAAAATCTATTTTAAGGCCAAGTTTGTAATGTGACTTCCTAATGGCTTTAATTATAAAGGGTTTTAACTTTTCATCCGAAGGAATTATGTAAAAACCCAGAGCATTCAGCTTTTGTACAATTATTAATTTAGCATCAAAATCAATTGAGTTAACAATAAATTCGACATGATTTATGTACGCTGCATCATTGTCTCTCATCAGTGAGGGAATATTAATTTTTTCGACTACCATTGGTTTAGTATTTTTTATTCCACTATTTAGACTATTGTATAAACCTTATCCAAAGAAACATTAGATCTTGTACTTATTCCTGGAACACCAGACCTGCATAGGGCAGCTCCAAAATTACTAGTGTTCAAAACAGTTTCAAGTAAGCAAATGGAGCCAATATTAAACTCTATAGTAGTCTCAAACAATACGTCATACTTCCCTTTAAATGGAAGATTAACTATGTAAGCTTCAAGAGTAGCCCCTCTAAATCCGGTAGTATAAGTACCTTGACCATTTAACCCTACAAATGTTACTTTAAGTGCATTTACACTAAGGTTAGGGAAGTTAACTGTAACATTCTCATAATAACAGCAAGCTGACTTCCAATCTACTTCCATGTATCTTATAGAATCTAACCCTTCAGGATAATTTTTCCTTTTAATAAGAGAGCCATCTACAGCTTTACCTACTCCATCTAGTTGGACAAAATATCTAAAGTCACAAGTACAATCAATGTCTGTTGGAAAACAGCATGGATTAAGAATCTCTAACCATTGTTTACCTGGTTTAGACTTTCTTCTTACATTAGAACCTGGTATTGGTTCTCTTTTGTGATTGATCTTATAAAAGTACCTCAATTTCATTTTAATTTTATTTTAATTTTATTAAATTATTAAGCCCATCCAAGTTTTTGACTAAGAATTAAAATATCATCCTGGGTACAAGTACAGCAGTAATTTGTTGTACCTAGTATTCACTGAGCATCAGAGTTAAGTGGATAACTCATCCATTTTTATTATTGTTTATTATTTTAAAGTTACATACCCATCACAATCTACATAACCTCTGTCTACCAGAACAATAAGATCTTTCCAGCTTCTACCAAATGTTTTTTCTACATGTGGCTTATCTATGATTGATTTAAAATCACCACCCCATGCCCAACCAGCAGCTTTAAAAGCTCTAGCTATCTCTAACCAGTCAGCTACCTTATCTTTATCTAGGTCAGCGTCTGCATCCCAGCTAAGAGTTTCAAAAGTGCCATTGTTGTCTTTGTCTAATAGAATAGCAAAGTCAAGTGCCAGGCCATAGTTGTGGTTAGATTGGCCACCTTTTGCATTGGTTACTCTTCGCCCTGGTTTAGTCCTACCTTGAGCATATAAATCATTTTGCTCTTTAAAAGTCCTAAGACCTTGTACAACTCTGATAGCCATGTTTTTTGGTAAACCTGATTCAACTTTTTCTATAATTTCTATAGCTTCTTTTCTGATTGCAGGGTGAAGTTTAGCTATTCTATCTACTGATACTTTATCTTTCATGATTTATTATTTTGTGGTTACTAATATACTTACAGCTAGTGCAAGTACAACTGTTGCCTTTTTCCAGAATGTTTTTCTTGATTTCTCTTTATTGAGCTTATTCTCAGTGGTTACAAGTTGATCTGTAGATTTATTATATCCCTCTACAGTTGATTTAAGAACTTGTTTACTTTCGATTATAATAACATCCTTCTTACTAATTATACTGTCTTTTAAAATAGATATCTCTTCAAATGTCTTAACAAGATCTTTATTTTGTTGTTTAAGAGTGTCTACCTGGTTAGCAAGTATGGGAGCAATTGTGGCAAGACTGTCACAAACTTCTACGTATTCCTGTAATCCTTCAGGACTCGTACTCAGGGATTTTATCTTTGCAGATAATCTCTTGGCTTCATCCTGAGATATTTGAAGTTTTGATTCTGTAACTCCAATTTTAGCCTTTTCTAAGGCAATAATGGCTGTTTTTTGTTCTACCTGAGTCTTATAATTAGCAATCTCTTTATTATAAGTTACTTCTCTTTCAAGTAGAGCCTTATATTTGGCATTTACCTCTATATTTTGCCGAACTATAGCTGCACTTTTTTTATATTGTTTTACATTAAATAATAGTAAACCTGCAATTATAAGTATGAAGACTATTGCTTGCCAATTCTTTTTAAAAAATTCTTTTACATTCATAATATTAAGTTTTCATTGATTTATATAAACGACAATTCCTACCAGGTATCTGGCAGGAAGTCAAGTTGAGTATTAGGATTTCATATATCCCGTAACCCGTATAAGGTTAGTAAAAGTTTGCATCTCATTTATTGAGATTATAAAATAAAATTCAATATAACTAGCAATACACCAAAAGCGATTGCCTTTTTAATGGCTCCATACTGACCAAAGATCTTTACAAAGAGTTTATCTGCCCAAGCAGTTGACCCTAAAAATCTATAATCCAAACCTGCCCATTTATTAAAAGCAATATCAAAAGCTGCTAACCTTATAAGTAAGGTGTATAAAATTATCCAAGTTAAATGTGG
>JBBRHK010000304.1:0-3888 GCA_038222815.1 Chitinophagales bacterium | reverse complement strand
TTTGCGACTCGCTAGCATTCTCGCCAAAAAATTTGATGGGTATCTCTAACTGTTTAGGCTTTAAATAACCTGAAATTGGCGCAGGCTGAGTATCCTGCCCTTGCAGTAAAACGGTATGGGGAAACTCTAACCGTCCAAATGTGAGATACAACGCTAACTGATGAATTCGGTTTTTTGTATCGTAGCCATATTGTTTACCATTAAAGGTTAATGTCTCTTTAGATTCTGCATCAAATTTTACTGCGTAATATTTTTCATTTACATAGCTCACCAGCTTTTGATTAGTATACGTTTTCTCATCCATCACCTTACACCAGCCACACCAGCTGGTATACACATCTACTAAAATAGGCTTAGGGTTCACCTTGTAAGCAACGGCAAGCTCTTCAAAGCTCATCCATTTTACTTTCTCACCAGGCATAGTAGTAAAACCATTTACTAGAGTAGCAGTAATAAAAACTATTAAAATGAGCTTAACTTTATTCATATCTAGGTGTTAATATAAACGAGATTAATCGTTTCATAAAATTAAAAATAATGCAAAAAATCATTGTAGCAGTTACAGGAGCAAGTGGAAGTATATATGCAAAGCTTTTATTAACAAAACTTGTAGAAATGCAAGGACAAATAGCCGAATTAGCTGTTGTAATGAGTGCGAATGCTAAGGAAGTATGGAAGACGGAACTTGGCGACAGTAGTTTTGAAAATATGGGTTTAAAGTTCTACGAAAAGAATGACTTTAATGCCCCATTTGCATCTGGCAGTGCAAGATTTGGCACAATGATTATAGTGCCTTGCAGTATGGGCACTCTAGGGCGCATTGCCACAGGCATCAGTAATGACTTAGTTACGAGGGCGGCAGATGTAATTCTAAAAGAAAGACGCAAGCTGATTTGCGTTGCAAGAGAAATGCCTTACAATGCTATTCACCTCCAAAATATGAGCACCATTACTCAGGCTGGTGGAATTATTTGCCCTGCTACCCCATCCTTTTATCATCAACCCAAAACTGTGGAAGATGTTGCAATGACGGTTGTAGAAAGAATTATAGATCTTGCAGGATTGCAACTTGATAGCACTAGAAGGTGGAATGAAGCATAAAAAAACCAACTGAGTTTTCAGTTGGTTCTAATATATTTTATAGTATTTGCTTTATCTTAAATCTACCACCTCAACCCCTGGGTTCTTTTTTGCATCATATACAAAGGTTGCATCGGCGATAGCAGTATTTGGTTTTAAGGAAGACGTAGAATACGTATAACGATTTCCAGTCTTTTCGTAAATTTTAGTACTTACAATTGTATTGTTAGACACGTACAACAATACTTTATGAAACGGCTTTGTCTTGTCAGTAGGTGTAAGTTCTATTACTTGCATACTCACTCCACCAACCTTTTCTGCATCATTCATTTTGTAATAAAAATCCTTATCATAGAAATTAGTAAACAGCTTCTGTGGTGTAAGTGAATTAGCACCTGCATCTATTTTTGTTATAGTCACTTCTTTTGAAGGTACATCGTGCGTCCATACATTGCTTCCATCAGAATATACTTCTTGTCCTGGGAAAGAAATACGATACTTAGCGCCTTTCATATATACCTTTCCAACTTTAGAACCTAAATTCTTACCAGCGGCATTTTCTATTTTTAAAACAAAGTTAGCCTGTACAGATTTGTAAGTTTTAAACTTTGCACTTACCGCATCTAGTAACTTTTTGGCACTTGGGTCATTCTTTGTAGCCCCTTTTTGAGCATTTACCGCTGTGAAACATAAGAATGTAAAAAATAATGTAGAGAGAAATTTCATTTGTTGTTTTTTGGTTTTTAAATGATGCAACTGCTGAATTAAAAATGCCATTATTCCTTTCTTTTCTTTTCAGGTTGCAAATATAACATTCAGACTTTTTACAAGGGGTAAAGTTTAAAGAAAGTAACTATAATAGATGTTAAAAGGCAATCGTTAGGTTTGACAACAGATTATAGTGTGAAACTGTTCATTTGTGGCTAATATTTAGCATTATGTGTATTGTTTAATACACTTAATATTGCAATTAAACATCTACTCGGTTACATTTGTATTATGGCGAAAACGAAAGGAGAAACCCCATTAATGCTACAGCACAATGCTATTAAGGCAAAGTATCCTGATGCCATTTTGTTGTTCAGGGTAGGCGATTTTTACGAAACATTTGGAGCCGATGCGGTAAAGACAGCTGGCATACTAGGAATTACCCTTACTAAAAGGCATAGTGGCGACCCCAATGCAAGTGAGCTAGCTGGCTTTCCGTACCACGCATTGGACACCTACTTACATAAGCTTGTGAAGGCTGGACATAGAGTGGCCATATGCGACCAGTTAGAAGATCCTAAACAGGCAAAAGGAATTGTTAAACGTGGCGTTACAGAACTAGTAACTCCAGGTATTGCTACTGGCGATCAGTTATTACAACAGGATAGAAATAACTTCCTATGCTCCTTATATTTTGCTGATGGCAAGCAAAAAAATGCCTTAGGCATTTGCTTTTTGGATATGAGTACGGGAGAATTTTTTATAGCAGAAGGTGATGTAGATTATTGCGATAAGCTTCTACAAAGTATGCAGCCTGCAGAAGTGATTTTCTCAAAAGCCAACCAAAAGCGATTTAAAGAAGAATTCGGCACTGGATTTTTTACTTACCATTTGGATGAATGGATTTACAGCAATGATTACGCAAAGGAAACTCTGCTGAAACATTTTGGAACACATAGTTTGAAAGGTTTTGGCATAGAAGATTTAGACGCTGGAATTATAGCAGCAGGCGCTATCCTGCATTATTTGAAAGATACGGAACATCCAAACTTGCAGCATATTACAGGTATGCAACGCATCAATAAAGCGGAACATTTGTGGATGGATAAATTTACCATAAGGAATCTAGAACTTATAGGAAATGGAGATAACCCTACCCTTTTTTCTACGCTTAACCATACCGTATCTCCAATGGGTGCTAGGCTGTTGCGCAGGTGGATGCTTATGCCGCTCAATGATGTACCGCAAATTAACGAACGACTAAAAGCAGTAAAATATTTTATAAGAGACCAAGATGGACAACAGCAAATAAAGAAACTATTGCAAGCTACTGGCGACTTAGAAAGATTAATTTCTAAAGTACCGCTAAGAAAGATAAATCCAAGAGAACTGGTTCAGCTAGGTGTTGCGCTGGAGCATTGTAGTGAGCTAAAAAAATATTTATCTACTTGCGATAATGATTATCTCGTACGACTAAGTAATGTTATAAATGAAGTCGTTATTATAAGAGAAAGGATAAAAAAAGAGATAAAGGAAAACCCTCCGGTGCAGGTTGCAAAAGGTGGCGTTATAGCAGATGGAATAGATGCAGAGCTTGACGATCTTAGGGCATTAAGCACCAAAGGCAAAGAATATCTGTTAGCAATGCAGCAGAGGGAAACAGAAGCTACTGGTATTAGTTCTTTAAAAATAGGCTTCAATAATGTGTTTGGCTATTACCTAGAAGTAACTAACGTGCATAAAGACAAAGTGCCTGCAGAATGGACTAGGAAGCAGACGCTTACCACAGCTGAAAGATATATAACAGCAGAGCTAAAAGAATACGAAGACAAAATATTGGGCGCAGAAGAAAAGATTACGGCCATAGAGCAACTGCGCTATGAATCTGTACTTGCAGCGTTACAAGATTTTATAGAGCCGCTACAATCCAATGCTAGAGTTATGGCTATTGTGGATTGCCTATGTTGCTTTGCTAGCAATGCTGTGCGACTAAAATATTGCGAGCCAGAGCTACATACAGGAGACGAATTAAAACTAGAAAAAAGCCGACACCCTGTTATAGAATTACAATTGCCACAAGGTGAAGATTATATTAGCAAT
>JBBRHK010000303.1:0-3904 GCA_038222815.1 Chitinophagales bacterium | reverse complement strand
GTTCTAACTCATTTGCAGGACAATCTGCAACTAGTGTATTCGGATTTAAAAACGAAGTCGGAAGGTCTCGAGTTGGATTGTCGCACATTGCCCCTTCTTTAAAAATCTCTCCTCTGAAATCTGTACCTAGATTTTCAATACAAAGTTCTGTCTTTATACCAGTACTAAATAAGGAGTCTAATGAAAATGGTTACTTGGCTAACAACAGCGTCATATGGCAAAATCGATTCTTCTATGATTACACTTTTGAAGGAGATAAGTTTCAAATTTTTTCTGAGCTTGGAACAAGGCTATTCTTTGGCGAAAAAAATAAAAATGACAACGGTACGTTCAATCCTAATGGTGGGTACGCAAATAATAGTGTAGAACTGGCACCTGGTATTTTTGTCAGCTATTTTCCAAGTTCAAAATTTACCACTTTGGTCTTTGTTCAACATGCACAACTTATAGAAATAAACAATAAGTTTTCCCAAAACTACAGTGCTGCTGGATTAGGGGCTAAATATCAATTATCTAAAATAATCAACATAGAAGCACTTTATAGCAAATTTGTTAGGGGGAATGATAGCGGTTTAGGGCAATCATTTAATCTAGGAGTAAGAGCAATTTTTTAAATGGAATGAGTACCAATTCTTCTAGAAAGTTTATGTCTTACAAAGTTTGCTCACTAGTTTAGTTAGAAGTTAATTTTTATGAGGAAACTAACAGGCTACAACTCTTTTCCACAATGGGGACAATATTGTATCTGGTTCTTGTCCTCGTCCTTCGACCCTATTGATTGTAATTTAGGAGTAACGTTATTATTGGCCAACAATCTCAAAGCAGTATATATAATCCACAATCCAGAAAAAATAATTAATCCAATCAAATTCCATTTTACATCTTCGGGATCAAATCTGCCGTGAATCCTATTAGCAAAGAAACGATTAGAATACTGCTGTGCATATTCTATCACAATACCCATACAAAATAAACTAGCATTAATTAATAAATGAATAAGGAAATTACGTTTTGCAAAAAACATATTCAACATTGCTGCAGCTAAAAAATAGAAAGCAGCGTGTAATTGCTTATCGTATGCTCTAAATACAGACGGGAGCTTTACCATAAATCCCAATGTGGCAATAGCAAAACAGAAAAAAGAAATGAGTATTTTATTGGTGTTAGATAATTCCAATTTTTTTGTTTAAAGCTACGGATATTTACAAAGAATAGGCAGACCCGAACATTGATTAGTGGAGGTGCAGAAAAAATGAAAAATTCTAATTAATAATCTTGAAAATTACAGATTAAAAACAAAATGTGTTTTTTGTTTACTAACACGCTACAATTTAAATTTACCAAAACAAGAAGCTTTGAATAAAAAAGAGTTGTGGTTAAATATTAAGCACTATCACTTTGATGACCTTGTGCCACCCAATTTGTTAGATAAGGTTGTAGAATTTTTTGGGGGTAAAGATGCCTCCACTAAAGCATTTGCTTCAAAAATTGCTCGTAAACTAAACTGGACTAATGATTTTGCTTTATACGCAGTTTTGGAATATAAAAAATTTGTATACCTAGGTGTCGTCAGTGATTTTGCTGTTACCCCTTCTAGAATTATTGACCAAGTATGGCACGAGCATATTTTGTTTAGTAGTGCGTATAGAACATTTTGTAAAGAGGTTATTAAGAACGACTTTGACCATTCCCCTGAACTGATACCGATGGAAGAACAAACTGGTATTTACGATGCCCAATATAACGATACAATTAATTTGTACACTACTGAGTTTGGAGTAGAACCGCCCGAAATAATTTGGGGTTCTACAAAATTTGATCCCAAATCAATTGACAAAACACTTTATGAGTCTAAGAAAAAAAAGAAGACTTATGCAGATTCAGGAGACTCAAGTTTTTACCCTGATGAACCACCATTAGTTGAGTGTTTCTCTTACGAGTTAAGTTTCGATTCATCTACAGATTTTTCAGAATTTGGTGGAGGAGATTTTGGCGGCGGAGGCGCCAATGGTTCTTGGTCTGATAGCTGGTCGGACGGCAGTGACAGTAGTGATGGTGGCGGAGATGGGGGAGGTTGCAGTGGTGGTGGTTGTGGTGGAGATTAAATTTTAACCCTATTCCAAGGTTTTTAAAAAGGTATCTTCTACTAGTGCAGACATACTCAATGTCAAATGAATGTCTAAACTCTGTTCAATTTTTTTTGCCATTGATTCGTCAAATATTCTTAGTATCAATGTAATATCTGATTGAAACGATTTTGCGTTTAATCCAATTTCTAAATTGGCGTAGTCGTCACTTGTAAGTGCTATTAGCGCTTTGGCATTGGCGGCACCTACATCTTGTAACACTCTTGCAAGTCGTCCGTTACCAATATACACATCTACGCCAAGGTTTCTAAAATAGTTTATTGCCACAGCGTCTTCATCACTTTCAATTATAACTAATTTTTGTTCTGTTTTTATAAGCTCTTCTGCAACAAAAAACCCTAGACGCCCTAAGCCACAAAGTATAATGTGATTTTTATAACTATATTTCTTTATGCCCATTGACAGCTGGACCCTTTTTTTAATAACCCTATCCACTGTAAGCGAAAAGATTAACCAGATAAATACAGTAGAAACTAGTATCAAAAAAATACCAAAAACTTTACTCAAATCAGAAGATTCTAACAAGTTAATATCACCAAACCCAACTGTAGATACCGTAACGATTACAAAGTAAAGTGAATTTAATATAGATAGGTTTTCGGCAAGGTGAAAGTATGTCGTTGCAAGAGCTATAACTAAACCAAATCCTGCAATTAATTTTTTTATTAAATTATCGGACTGTGTTTTTATCGTATTTGGGGGAATTACTGAGAGCCCCGAATGCTGACCCACAGGCTTCTTAGCTGCGGCAACGAAAAAAGGGGCAGCAATTTTTGCTGGATTTAATATTCGCAAATTAGGATGTCCAGATTGTAAATGCGGAGCAATGTTTTCGTTGAATAGTGATACCGTAATATTCAAATCTTTATGTAGAGAGATTAATGCAATTAAAACTCGCAAATTAAACTCATCATTATCATCTAACACGTAAACCATTGAAACCATCTGCAAATCGATGTCTTCTATCACGCTACTTATTTTGTCGAAAGTAGATGCATTTCTATCTTGTAGCTCAAAGGCTTCCTCTCCAATGCTGTTGGTTTGATACCCCTTCTCCATAGCTAATCTTCTAACTCGGTACGCCAAGTGTCCAGAGCCTAATATGAGTACATTCTTGTTATTCATAGTTGCAATTTAGGTAAGTTATTGTAGGGGACTACAATGATTTTAATCTATTTAGAACATTTAATTGTTGTTCTTAGAAACTTATCCTTTTCAACGCATAGGGTTGTACCAGCCAAACCAAAGCGTCGATTACCAGCTCTGTAAACCAAACCGTATCAAGGACACAAGCTTTTAATTCGTAATTTTGCACACTTCATTGGCTTATGCTAGCCAACCTCAAATTTTACATTGTTATAAATGAAAATATTATTCCAGTATCTCAAACCACAAAAATGGCTGGTTTTTCTCACCTTATTATTGGCCGCAATAAATATCGGTTTCTCTTTGATGGATCCTATTTTATTAGGTAAAATGGTCAACCTTGCAGGAGATCATAAGGCAAGTAACCTAAGCGAGGATAAGTTTTATTGGGGTTATGAGTGGGTTTTAAGAAACAAGCAGCAATATTTACAGCTCGGTGTTTTCTATATTGTTTTAGCCTCTATTTCTGTTGCGATGATAAGTAGGCTAGCCAAGAATTTTCAAGATTATTGCTTACAAGTCGTGATACAAAAATTTGGTGCAAGAATTTTTACTACAGGATTGCAGCACGCAATGAAACTTCCTTACCAAGACTTTGAAGACCAACGCAG
>JBBRHK010000302.1:0-3908 GCA_038222815.1 Chitinophagales bacterium | reverse complement strand
TAGATAGCACGATGTATAAGAAGAATGATAATGTAGAAGAGTTACTTACTAAGCTTCCTGGTGTAGAAGTAGATAGGAAAACTGGTGCCGTAACTGCTCAGGGACAAGAAGTAACGAAAGTGAGGGTAAATGGTAAAGACTTTTTTGGCGGAGATGTAAACACCGCTACCAAAAACCTTAATGCAGATATGGTAGATAGGATAGACATAATTGATGATTATGGAGATCAGTCTGCATTTACAGGAATAAAGGTTGGGGATGCCAGTAAAACATTGAATATTCAATTAAAGAAAGACAAGAACAAAGGGATTTTTGGTAATGCTTCCCTCGGTGGAGGAACGGATGGTAGATATACAAATGCAGTAACGATTAACAGATTTGACAATGAACGACAAATTAGTCTTATAGGTAATCTTAATAACACCAATACGAGTACATTCAACTTTGGAAATGGAGGTGGGCAGTTTGGTGGTGCTATGGCACAGAGTTTAGGTGGTGCATTTGGTAATCAAGGTTCTAATAGCTCTGGAATTGCAAAAACTCAATCCCTTGGGTTAAACTATAGAGATGCTTGGAGTAAAAAAATTGCAGTAAATGGAAGTTACAGTATAACAAACAGAGATAGAAATACCCTTCAAGAAATATCTAGGCAACAACTGCAGGGAACACAAACAATAATTAACAATCAATCTAATTTTGACAATTCTCTTACAAATAATCATAGAGCTGATTTTAATTTCGAGTATAAGATAAACAAGAACAATTTTTTAAGAATTACTCCAAGGTTCTCGTTTCAAAAGTCACAAAGTGATTATGTATCAGGGTTTGAGTTTCTGAATAATGACGACCTAGTGAATAAAGGTGTAACCACTGACACTACTAGCTCTAGACAGCCAAATCTTTCCGGCACATTCTTATATAATCATCGCTTCAATAGCAAAGGCAGGGTAATCTCTATCTCTGGTGATGCGGGTAATAGTGAAAGTATAGGAGACGACGTTTACCAAAACGAAGCAAGATTTTTTGTAAATCCAACTACCTTTATAGATTCTACTTTAAGACAACAAATACTTCAAGACAATAATAATTACAATTACAGTACAAAGGTTTCTTACATAGAGCCGCTTTCTAAAAAGAAAAGTATAGAATTTAATTATAGCTATGCTAAGCGCTATACTGCAATCGATAGAGAGAATTTTAGTATTGACAATTTTGGAGTGAAAAATTTTGTAGATACGGCGAGCACCATTTACAACAATACCTTCTACACCAATAATATTGGTGCAAACTTTAGAAATAATCAAAAGAAATATAATTACACGTTAGGTTTTTCTGTACAACCAGCTACTATAATTGGCTACCAAGAAATTACTAAGGTAGAAACTAAGCAAAATGTGATCAATATTTTCCCTGTTGCTAGGTTTGCTTACAACTTTAGTAGAAGTAAATCACTGAGTTTTGATTACAACGGACGTTCTAGCCAGCCAAGCTTTAACCAGCTGCAGCCCGTTGCAGATTATAGCAACCCACAATCTATTATAGTGGGTAACCCTACCCTAAGGCCAGAGTTTTCGCATAGAGTAGGGGCGAGGTACAATAACTTTAATTTTATAAATGGTACAGTGTTCTTTGGAAATATTAATATTTCTCTTACAGATGCGAAGGTGGTAAGTGATGTGTACAATAAAGGCTTTGGCGTACAAGAAACAAGATATAGAAATGCTGGTGGCACCTATACTTCTAGTGCTTTTTATAACTACAGTAAGCCATTTAAAAATAGAAAATATGTATTCAATTATGGTGGAAATATATTGTTTAATAACAATGTTTCATTCTTAGCGGGAGAGAGGAATATTGGTAAGAACTTGATATTTACTCAGAGACTAAGTACTATAATTACTATTAAAAAATGGTTGGAACTTGGTGGTGGTGTAAACTATACTTTTAATGATGCTAAGTACAGCTTGAGGGAACAATTCAACTCACAAACAAATCGCTATTCATTATCTCATAATGCCAGAGTATTTTTGAAGAAAGATTACACGTTTACTTATGATTTGGATAAGACAATCAATAAAGGTTTTGGAAACAATGTTGGTGTGAGTCCATTCATCATTAATGCCTCCGCAGAGAAATTAATAAGTCAAAAATATAATGCGTCTATTAAGCTTGTAGCTTTCGATTTACTTAAAGAAAATACAAATGTAAATAGGCAGGTAAGTGGTAATGCTATTACGGATACGAGAACGAATAGCTTAACTAGATATTTTATGGCAAGTATTGTATTTAGGTTTAGCAAGTTTGTAGGTACGGCACCAAGAAATATGGGTTCAATGTCAGCGCCACCGCCTCCAGCTAATTAAGTTGATAATTCTTTCGATTATAAAAAAATCCCTGTTCTTATTAGAGCAGGGATTTTTTATTTATTTAGCAATTGCAATTTTAATTGCTCTTCCTTTTAATTTCTCATCTTTTATATTCTCAATCGTGAAACCAATTTTCGACTTCCTCACAGCTGCAAAAGCTATGTGGTCTTTCACTTCTATAAGTCCAAGCTCTTCTTGTCGTAAATCCCCTTTTTGCGAAAGAAAACCAACGATATCACCTTTACTTATTTTATCTTTCTTACCAGCATTGATGAATAGGGTGCTCCATTTTGGTTTTTCTGGGAGCGTATTATTCTCTTCTAATTCAAATTCGTCAGCTACATCTGCAATAAATGCAGGAAGATTCTCTCCCTTGCCATATATAGCGTAAACGTTACCAGTATTGCCTTTACGAGCAGTACGGCCATTACGGTGTGTGAACGAAGCTTCTTCAAGCGGTAAATGATAGTGAATAATATTTCTAATATCATCTATATCTAAACCTCTGCTTGCAAGGTCTGTAGTTACAAGAATGTTTGATGTGCCATTTCTAAATTTTGTTAGAGAAACCTCTCTGTCTCTTTGCTCCATACCGCCGTGATAAAACACATTAATAATACCTTCTTCTTGTAAATATTGAGAGATTCTTTCCACCGCGTCTCTATGGTTGGCAAAAATGATAGAGCTAGTATCTCTAACATAACAAAGTAGATGCTTAAGCGATTCTAGCTTGTCTGGATTATCTGACAATACGCTATGGATCCTCATTACAGTTGGTTCTATAGCATTTTCATCTAAGAAATTGAGCGTCGTAGGGTTTGTCATTCCTACAAATTCTGGAAGTTCATCTATGGTGGTAGCGCTCGTGAGCATTCTAGTTTCTACTGCTTTCAAATGCTGTAAAATGAATTGCATTTCTTCCAAGAAACCAAGCTCTAGCATCTTATCATACTCATCTATCACAAGAACCTTTGTAGATGATAGCTGTATATTACCCCGGCGAATATGATCGGCCATTCTACCTGCTGTTCCTATTATTATGGCCGGAGCCTCTACCAAACTATTTTCTTCTATTTCTCTCTTGTGACCACCATAACAAGCCAAGATTTTGAATCCAATTTGCATCTTCTTAGCCACATCTTCAATTTGCAAGGCCAACTCACGGCTAGGAACTAATATCACAGCCTGAATGTTTTTGTCAGCCGAATCTAAGCGCTGTATAATTGGTAAAAGAAATGCAACTGTTTTTCCAGATCCTGTGGGCGCTACAATTATGTGCTGATTGTTTTCTTCTACAGAGCTTAAAACTTGCTCCTGCATTTCATTTAACTTCTTGATATTTAACCGCTGTAAATAATGTTCAAAGTTTTTATTTTCATTTATCATCCTGCAAAGGTACAAGGCATTATTTTCTTAAAAATATTATCTTATTGTATTGGGTGAGATGTCAGAGCCCTATTTAATTTAGTATCGTTTTTGCTTATAATTAATATTATGTTAACTAGAATTATCCCCAATTTATATTGATTACTAGGACCTTAC
>JBBRHK010000301.1:0-3926 GCA_038222815.1 Chitinophagales bacterium | reverse complement strand
TAGCCGTGTAATCCCTGTTGGTATTTACATAAATGGTGAAGAGTAACGCATTCAATAAAAGGGAAAGACTCAACCCTACAGAAAGGGTTTTAAATCCCGGTTCGTTAATTACATAATTCCACATCTCTCCCACAGAAAGTGGATTATACTTATATACTTTGAATATAAAGAAGCCTAACATTGGAGATATAAGTCCTAAGATTAGGCCGAATACGGTACTATCTTTTTTGAAAATCATTGAAATGCTTTAGATTTTTCTAATTGTTTTTTTAGTTCATAATTGGTAAGGTCAAATTGCACCGGTACCACGCTCACATAGTTTTGCTTTAGCGCAGCTACATCAGTATCTTTTGCTTTGTCAAAGTTTTTGAATGCACCTGTTAGCCAAAAATAAGGCTTACCGTGTGGATCTAGTCTTTCACTAAAATCTTCTTCATATTTAGCATAAGCTTGTTTACAAATTTTGATTCCTTTTATTTTATCTGGTCTGGCTTTAGGAATATTTACATTTAGTAAGAAATGCTTCACTAGTGGCTTACCAATAATCTCACTTACCATCTTATGTACTACTTCTTTTGCAGCAGTAAAATCAGCATCGTAAGCGTAATCCATTAACGAAAAACCAATACTAGGAATGCCTTCTATAGCTGCTTCCATCGCAGCGCTCATTGTACCGCTATACAATACATTGATGCTATGATTAGCTCCGTGATTAATACCACTAAGACAAATGTCTGGGCGCTTATGTAAAACTTTATCTACCGCAAGCTTTACACAATCTACTGGCGTACCACTCGTTTGCCAGCTCTCAACATCTTCACCAAAAAAATTGACTTTATTCATCCGCAAAGGATTGCCAATCGTGATAGCGTGCCCCATACCACTCTGCGGCTTCTCTGGTGCTACTACAACTATATTACCCAAGCCTTTCACTGCCTCTACCAATGCGTGAATTCCTGGGCTAGTAATATCATCATCATTTGTTATAAGAATCGTGGGTAGTTTTTTTATTGCCTTCGCCATACTATATTTTCTTTTTCTACTTTAATTAAAATCCTCTGTACAATGGTCTAGCTATTGCCTCTCTAAAAGGCCAAGGAATAGATGCTAAAATAATTACAAGACCCAAGCCATAAAATATAAGCATTTTTTTGTGCTTGCTTTCCAAGCTTGCTTTTTTTACAGCCACCCTTCCTATATGCACGAGAAGCCAAGCCAATATCATCATTGTTGTGTGCTCTATCGTAAAAAATCTAAGCGCCGCATTTTTCATCACTGCTGCACCCGAGTCTTTTAGTTGAGCAAACCAAGAATTACCAAAGTACAATACCAATCCAATTAGTAGTTGTATATCGCAAAAAATCATAAAGAATAATCCAGCTTTATCATCTGAATTACTAAATGGTTTTTTACTAATCATTCCACTAATTCCTTTGATTACGGCCAATAATCCAAAAACTAATACGGCCCATCTTAATAAACTATGAAGTACTTGTGCTGTTTGCATATGATTCATTTTTAGATGGCAAATGTAAGTATAAGCCTCGCAAGAAGTAAAGGAAAAATAAAAAAATAAATTTTGATAAACTAAAAATATTAGTATATTTGTGCTAATCAAATTAGTTTCAATTATGTCAGTAGCAGGATTAAACTTAAAGTATCTCCGTAAGCTTAGGGGATGGACGCAAGAAGAATTTTCTAGTAAGCTCAATATTAAACGATCTCTCATAGGAGCGTACGAAGAAGAAAGAGCCGATCCGAGATTGGAGGTTCTAGAAATAGTTAGCGAGATGTTTAAGCTTAGTTTAGATGAATTGCTGCTTAAAGATTTGAGTAATCAATCTGGCAGTTATTTGATGAAGCGAAGGCAACAAAAAATGATGACCACGGATAGAAGTGTCATTCATTTTGTACCTATTAAAGCTGCTGCAGGATACCTAGCCGGATACGCTGACAATGAGTTCTTGGATGAGCTCAATACATTTACCTTACCAATGCTGAGTGGTGGTGGTTACCGTGCGTTTGAGATAGTGGGAGATAGTATGCTACCCACGCCGAGTGGAAGTATCATAGTAGGTGAGAAAATAGAGAATAGCCTTGACAACATAAAGAATGATAGTGCTTATATTGTAGTGAGTAAGAATGAAGGGATTGTGTATAAGCGTATTGTGAAAAACAATAAACTAAAAGGTAAGGTACAGCTAGTAAGCGATAACCCTAGTTACCAGCCTTACAATGTAAACTTGGAGGATATCATAGAAATATGGTCTGCACAGGTCGTTATAGGCAAGGTAGCCGCTCAGCAAAGATGGGATGTAAATAGTTTGGCTAGCCTAGTAAATAATCTTCAAGATCAAGTGAGCTCTATGAAAAAGAAAATGAACTAAGCTGGTGAACTTGTATTGATAAAAAATTAAATACAATTCGATTTTAATACTTATTTTGTAAACAGATACATCAATTATAATTAAAAACAACGACAATGATTAAGTTACAAATCGTGGGTCATCTTGGAAAAGATGCCATCGTAAAGGAAGTGAACGGAAAGAATGTGATTAATTTTAGTGTTGCCCATTCTGAGAAATACAAGGATGGACAGGGCGTGCTAAAAGAAAAAACAACTTGGGTAGAATGTGCTTATTGGACAGACAGAACGGCTGTAGCACCTTATCTTTTAAAGGGTACACTTGTATATACAGAGGGATCTCCAGAAGTGGAAGCTTATACTAATAGAGAAGGTCACAATGCTGCTACTCTTCGTATGAGGGTAGTGAATTTACAATTGCTTGGCGGTAAAGAATCCGCTGGTTCTAATACGGGCAATGTTACAAATCAAGGAGCAGCTCCTGCACCTGCGGTTAAGACATCACCTATCAATGCTGGAGAAGCTCCAGATGATGATTTGCCGTTTTAATCAACTATAGTTTTTTAAGCCGCACAGCTTTTTTAATTAAGGTTGTGCGGCTTTTTTATTGGTTTAAAATTTAGGGATAAACTTATTTTGAGATGCAAAAAAAAGATTCCAAAAGATTATTTGAAGAAAAAAAGTTCGTTCTACTTGAGATGAGGAGCAAGAGAAATGGTATTTTTCTGTGGTGGATGTAATTGGTATCTTGTCTGAAAGTCACAATCCCAATAACTATTGGAAGGTGTTAGAGCACCGACTATCAAAAGAGGGAAGTGAGTGGGTTACAAATTGTAACCAACTGAAAATGCAGTCATCTGATGGGAAATTCTATAGAACAGATGTTGCAGATATGGAGCAGCTATTTCGTTTAATCCAATCTGTTCCTTCCCCGAAAGCAGAGCCCTTTAAACTTTGGATAGCAAAAGTCGCCAGAGAAAGAATAGAGGAAATAGAAGATCCAGAAATGGGCATCGATAGATTAATGGAAGCGTATCTTAAAGAAGGATACAGCAAAGACTGAATTAACCAACGATTAAAAAGTATAGAAGTTTGTAAAGAGCTGACTGAAAAGTTTAAAAAAAACCATCTCTTTAACAGGGATGGTTTTCTTAATATTCGGGGAATTTATTCTTCGAAGTGAGCATTTGCGTTATGCTGTGGGATCAATGAGCTGCTCCATTTTGTTATCAACATAAAATTTCTCTCTGTATTCACTAAATTTCTCATGCAATTCTGATACAAGATTTACATTATTACTCACATTGTCAAAGATTACAGGTAGTTCTTTGTTGAGTAAAGCTGCATCTAAGTTAATATTATCAGCTTCAATTTGGCCAATCTTCTTAAGGACAGCAGTTTGAGAATTTTTAAGGTCATCTAATTCTCTTGCTAATTTATCTATTAAGTCTAATTTTTCTTTCTTATCCATTATAATTTGTTTTAATGATGTAACTAATGTTACAATAATGATGCGAGAAATCTCTTACGCATCTGCTAAAATCGTAATGAGTTGTTTTAT
>JBBRHK010000300.1:0-3955 GCA_038222815.1 Chitinophagales bacterium | reverse complement strand
GAATAATGGCTGCATCATTTTTTACAGCGCAATGCTCTATGAGGCTCATCGCTTTCATTCTGTTGTTTTCTTCTAAGTGGCTGAAGGGCTCATCTAGCAAAATAAAATCAAAAGGTTGTTGTAGTGCTCTTATAATGGCGATTCTTTGCTGCTCACCATAGCTACAAGTGCCACAACTTTGTTCTAGCTTAGTTTGCATACCAAGCGCCTCACACATCTCGTCCATACTAGGAATGTTATTTGCTTTGGCAAGTCTTTGTTTTACCTCGATATTTTCTTTTACAGAGTGCTGTAAAAACATTCTGAGGTCTTGGAAAACGACAGCTATGGCCGACTGCCGCATAACTGCTACTTTCTCTAAATCGTAGCTGGCAAGTTTCTTGCTATCTAGCTCTATATTGCCTTTATAATCTTTTCTTAACCCATATAGAAAATGAATAAGGGAAGTTTTCCCTGTACCGCTTGGTGCTACTATTTGAGTTCTGTCTCCTTTTTTAAAATACACTTCTTTATTCCAGATATCTGAATTGGCATATTGCTCTTCATTTAAAAAAGTAGGAGCTACTCGGTTAAGAAAAATCTGTTGCATAAAAAAGGATTGGGCAAATGAGAAAACCGCCAAGCAAATGGGCTTGGCGGTTTTATATTTTTTTAGTTAGCGATAACAGGAGCCATTGTATCTGGCATTGCTGTTGCTTCTTCTACTACCGTCTTATCGTAAGCGTTATTCCTTTTACGCTCTTCTATCGCCATTTTATTAGCGTAGGTATTCAGTTGTTTTAAGCTATTAGTTTTCTTATCCTTCATATTTATTTCAATATGTTGGTTGATAGCACCATTTTTAAAATTTCCGCCATTGAAACTTATATTATCCCACATCGCTACATTGATAGAATCTGTTGCATTAGGATAACTACTAGAAGATAAATTAGTGCCTAGAATATAATCTAAGTTAATAAAGCCTCCCATTGGACCACCTTTCATTTTATCTAAGAATGTGTAATTAGATTTAGCTTTACCAGCTTGAAATGCAGTTGCAGTGCCAGTTGTACCAAGCGTAAAGAATTTATCATTTACTACATATTCAGCCTCAGAAGACGGTATCATTCCAGCTTCTTTCTTAGCAGCATTTATAATTTTAGAGAATGCTACTTTATCCTTGATGCCTACTGTAAAGAATGCTTTTGGTTTTGTAGAACCAAAACTATCTTTAGCCATATCACCTACCACAAGAAGCATCTTGCCATCTTGACCATTGATGAAATCATCGACGCTAAATCCTAATTTACCAGCACCTAGATTTGCAAATCCCTCAAGACCCGTGAGTTCAAGTAATGCTTTTAATCCTTTTGGATTATAATTCATTGCAATGACGGCAGCAGCATTTTGGATAGGCGATTGCTCTATCATTTTGGTATCAACATCATCACCTTCGTATTTTTTCCAAAGCTCACTTAGTTCTTTACCAGAATAAGAAGTGATATCCATTACTATTTTTCCATCTTCAAAATTGGCAATGCCAGTATAGTAACTATCTTTTGTAAGCTTACCAATATTTAGCATAGCCATTGCTGCCATTCCCATATTTTGCGATTGTAGCGCACCTATGTTTGCCCAGAATCTGATATCGCCTTCTTTGCTCATTATTTCTCCAAACTTCTCGTTCTCGGCTAATGAATTTTTTTCTTCGATGTTATAAAGTTTTGCTGCTATGGCGTTCATATCCATTGTGCTTTTCTTTTTAATTGGCATACCTAGACTATCATAGTCAGTATCGCTAGGCATATCCATAGAGCCCAATATTGGGTTTCCACTTAAACCTTCTACTTCACCTACCATATAAAATCTGTCTCCGTTCCAAGAAATGGTAAACTCATCCTTGGTTACATATTCTATTTTGTCTTTTGTAGAAGCTGTTGCGTCTTTTACAGTAGAAGCGATGTAACTTTTAAATTTAGCAGCATCTTTTACAACACCTGTTAACGCTGCATAATTACCACTTGTATCATTCACAGCAAAAATGGTAATATCGTTTTTTATATCAAGACCGGTATTCTCGGGGTTATCCATCACAGATTTTGCCATAGCAGACATTGTAGAGTCTGAATAGGCTTCTTTAAATAACTCGCCTTGCTTTATTTCATCCCAGCTTAACTTTTTATCGAGGCTTGCCCCATCTAATACTACCACGAAGGCTGCATTACCTGGTATAAATTTTCCTGCATCATTTTTCTTTTTGCAAGATATCATTACTAGCATACTGAGGCATATCAGCATTGCGGTTTGTAAATGTTTCATATTATTTGTTTGTTTTAAGAATGTAAATATTATAATTGATTTTTGAAATTTCCCAAAGAAACTATATGATACTTAATACAAATTATTATAAATGGTAACCTATCGAGATGATAGGAATGTTGATAAATCTTTAAAACTAATTTTTTCTTGCTTACCAGATGCTAATTCTTTTACGGTGGCCATATTTGTAGAGAGTTCATCAGCACCAATCATTATCACAAAAGGAATTGCTTTTTTTTCTGCGTATTTGAATTGCTTATCTAGCTTCACATTCTCTGTATATACTTCACAAGCTATTTCGTCTTTACGCAAATCATCCGCTAGTTCATTGCATATTGCGGTAGTTTCTTCTCCCATATAAAAGAAGATAGCTTTTAATTTCTGCGCTAGTTTTTGTGGAAACAGATTTAGTTCCTCTAGCACATCATAAATTCTATCTATCCCAAAACTAATGCCTACACCAGGAATATCTTTTACACCAAACATCCCAGTAAGGTCGTCATACCGTCCGCCACCGCCAATGCTTCCCATCTTTACTTCTTGCGGTGCTTTCACTTCAAAGATGCTGCCTGTGTAGTAATCCAAGCCCCTAGCAAGCGTTTGGTCAATGTGTATATTTATATGACTGCAAAGCGTCACTACAAATCGTATTTCATCAATACCAACTTTAGCCACTTCATTTCCTTCAAAAAAACTACTTAATGTAACTAGTTTTTCTTCGTTGTTGCCTGTGATATTTAGAAACGAAATTATTGAACTTACCTGCGATTCCTCAAGACCAGTTTCTTGTAACAGCTGTCCTACTTTTTCTATTCCTATCTTATCTAGCTTGTCTATAATAACAGTTATCGCAGTCATTTTATCCGCTGCATTTATTTTTTCTGCCAGCGCAGATAAGATTTTCCTGTTATTGATTTGCAGACTGTAGTTCTTAATTCCCAACTGCGTAAAAGCTTCGTGGTAAATCTTTGCAAGATCTATTTCATTCCATAAACTTTTACTGCCTACCACATCCACATCGCATTGTGTAAATTCTCGGTACCTGCCTTTCTGTGGCCTATCTGCTCGCCACACTTGTTGGGTTTGATATCTTTTAAAAGGAAAGGATAATATGTTTTTATTCATTGCTACATACCTAGCAAAAGGAATAGTTAAATCATACTTTAAAGCCCTTTCCGTAAGTTCTTTACTGGCTTTCCCTTCCATAATTTTATCAAAACCTGCTTTTGCTTTTTCTTGATTTTTAGCGTCATTCAATCCGTTATTCAACACTTTAAAAATAAGCTTATCTCCTTCATCCCCATACTTGCCTATAAGCGTATCTAGGTTCTCCATTGCTGGCGTTTCTAGAGGTTGATAGCCGTGAAGAACAAATATTTTCTTAATAGTATCAAGAATATAATGTCGCTTCTGCACCGTGGTTGCATCAAAATCTCTCATTCCTTGTGGTAAGCTGGGTACCGTCATTTTCTTTCTTTATTTTATAACTGTGTCTATTATTTTGTCACAGCCTTCGTTTATTACTTTATATACTTCTGTAAATCCATCTTCACCACCATACCAAGGATCTAGGACATCCGTTTCTCCACGCTCTCCATTGGGCAATAAAAAATATCTACATTTATAGTCAATAAAACTACTGCCTGCAATATGCTTC
>JBBRHK010000299.1:0-3959 GCA_038222815.1 Chitinophagales bacterium | reverse complement strand
TTCCATGATCCCTTACCGTGTTTGCTGATTTTTTTTGTAGAATCTTATTGATACTTGGATTGTTTACTAGGTTTAGTTTATTCGTGTTGATGTTTTGCATGGCTTATATTTTTCTGGTTGTTTTTCCAATGTCAATCATTGAGAAAGGAGATAATGGATATAGCATAAGCAGTACGTTCATCTATTTTTTGATTTACGCTGGCCTCTTTTTTACAGGGTCTGGAAATTTTAGTCTTGATTATAAGTTTTTTTCGTCAGCTCGGGGTGAACGGAAATTAAATCATTAAAAAAATTTTCTTTGATTTTGCTGGTGACGGTTTCAAATCTAAATGTATTTTCATTTATCAGAGGCATAGTGTTTTGTGACTTGCCAATGAATATTAGGCATCAAATATCTATGTTCTTAAATAGGCGGTGGATCAACCTGTCCCGACCTTTAGGGAAGACCGGGCCTTCGCAATTTCGTGGGACAGAGAAGTTTTCTTATTTGACCAACAATGGCAGAAGAACACTCCGTGCTAGTGGAGAAGCAATAAATTATTTATCTCTTTATCTC
This sequence comes from Chitinophagales bacterium, assembly GCA_038222815.1. Taxonomy (GTDB): domain Bacteria; phylum Bacteroidota; class Bacteroidia; order Chitinophagales; family Chitinophagaceae; genus Ferruginibacter. The sequence continues at coordinate 3,403 of JBBRHK010000299.1, read as the reverse complement.
GCCTTTCCCATTACAGTAAAAACATTTTACAAAATAAGGTGGTCCATAATGGGTAGTAACTGCATATTCATCCACAATTGTACCTGAGTAAGTTTTCCTAGAACTTTTCCAACTGTTAGAAGCCATATTACCACATGCTCCATTACATTTAGGGCATACTTTATACATTTTTAGATGCGCAGCTAAGTCTGCTTGATCTTTCTGATATTTCTCTTCCGCAATATTTCTTACGTCCTTTATTTTATTATCGACTATTGTAACGGCATCACCTTGTTTTGATATCAAATATTTTCCAGTTTTTGGTGTGCCATCTGAATTAAAACTGCCAGTGAAAGTTTCGCCAGTATTATAAGTAAGGATGCCATTAGTCAAAACCCCGGCCGCAAAAGTTCCGTCTACCATATTCCCGGAGGCAAAGAAGAACGTTCCTTTACCATCGGGCTGATAATTGCTAAAATTACCAACATACTTATTTCCACTAGGAAAAATTAATGTACTGAATGTATTGACGCAGTCACCGCTTAGGCATCCCTCTACAATTATATTACCGCCAACAATTACAATCTTTTCTTTTTTTAGCAAGCGTCCATCTTCGTATTGTACGGCTTCATAACTACCATCTTTACGATACAGCAAGCCTGCGCCGTTTTCCTTTCCGTTAACAAAATCACCCATATACTTTTCTCCTCCGCCATAATCCATTACGCCAGTGCCACTAGGTTCTCCGTTTTTGAATCCTCCTTCATATACGGCATAACCAAAATTGTATTTACCAGCTCCGTTCTTACAATCGCCATTGACGCATTGCGCAGAGGAAATATTCGCACATAGAACAAGCAAAAAAAGATATAGATAAATTTTCATAGACTTTATGCTGTTATTGAACTTTATCGCCATTGGTAAAGTAAGTTCCATTATTGTGATAGTCCCTAAGATCCCAGCCTTTGGTTACAGTAAAACTGCTAGATGAAGGTCTCCAAGTATAGGTACGATAAGTGTAATGTGAATCTACGTTTTTCAACATTTTATTAAAAATCTGTTGTCCAGTTGCCATCGGGTCTCCCCATATTTCAAATACCTGACCAAATTTCTGTGTTGTGTAGGTTGACTCACCCCAAAGCACAATCGTGCCTACTAAGCTTCTTGGCAATCCATTACCGCTGCTAGTACTAGTAGGAGTTGTTTTTTTATACCAGTCCAATGCCGCTAAATCTTTGGCTGCTTTTGGTTTGTTTGAAGAAATCGCAGCCTCCAGTTTAGAAATCTCTACATCGCATATTCCCTCAAGACGCACGCCTACAGCATCTGCACTATTGATTTCCCAAAATTTTTCTAGCGGTAATGTAGTTACCACAGCATCATTTATAATAAATGCTAGTTCTCTATTTTGAGTTATAATTTTTAAATGAATGTCTTGTCCAAGCCCTGGAATATTTGTAGTGTCTCTCTCTCCTAAGTTGTGATAGCTGTTAAACTTATTGTTCTGCTGATAGCCAATGTAATATCTCTTAAGTAATGGATTTACTAAAAAGTAGTAATTAACTTCATTTTTCCCAACCGTGTAAATACCAACGGAACCTCCCACTTCCACGCTGTTTACTTTAAATTTTGCTTCAAGGCAAATGTCTCCTTTTTCTGTATGTAGACCATAGGGATGATAAAAATTGGCAACGGCCTTTGATGTAGACACCTTAGCAAACAGTGTCTTGTTTTCATATCTGGTTTTTAAATCGATGTTAGTAGATGTGGCTTGCTTACAAGGATTGTCATCGGTGAATTCGCTTCTAAAAGATGTAATCCAGTCTTTATCAGGAACACTATTAAAATCTGGAACATACCTGTCTAGTGCTGTTTTATAAGCGGTACTAGTTAGATAGTTTTTATATAATTGTTTGTCTTTTGGAACAAAGAATAAAATGGAATCTGGCATTTGTACTTCCGTTTTCCCGGTGGCTTCTAAACTCCTCGAACGCTCATCAAAGCTAGTGTAATCAATAGATCTGCCACTTTTCAATATGCCTAGTGACATCCATTTATTTGCTTTGGCATCATTAGGATTTATTTGTAGCATTTTTAATGCATCCCTTATAATGTTATCGTAGTTTTTATAATCAAGGTCTACACTGGCTTCATTATCTATGTAGCTTATATTTTTAGGGTCGAGAAATTGAGCCGCTCTAAAACAGTAAATTGCATTTCTATAAAATTTCAATTTATATGCCGCTACACCAGCAGTATTGAAGTCATCTGCTTCTAGTTTTGACGTATTTCCATTCAATGCCAGCCTATACTGTAGGTCTGCATCTTGATACTTTTCTTGTCCCACTAAGTATTTGCCATAGAGTGCGTGGAGGATCGTAGTATCTGCCGTCTGCGCTATTAGCGCTTCCTTGTAAGTTGTATTAGCATCGGCTTTTCTTCCAAGCATCACTAGTGTATTAGCTACATCATCGTAGGAGTCTGCTTCGGCTGGTTGCAATGCCACAATGGTTTTGTAATCTGCCAATGCCTTATCATAATCTTTGATCAAAAAATAATCATCTGCCCGTTCTTTTATGGCTAGAATGTTTTCTGGCTCTTGTCCTATTACAATATTTAGATCTTCTATTGCCTTCTCGTAAACTCCCTTCTTTGCTAGCACCTTCGCTCGGTAAAGTAGGGCTAATGCATAATGGGGTTTTGCTTGAATAGCGTTAGAAAAAGAAGTGAGTGATTTATTAAGATCATCAAGGAAACGATAAGTATATACACCACGGGCTAGCATCACAGATGCATCCTTAGGATACTTTACTTCCATTTGTGTAACGATTGTATTAGCTTTCTTCTGGTCAGCAAGAGCTGTCGCTTCTTTATAAGTTGCGGTTACTGCTTGCCACATTTTATCATATTCTGGTTTAGTTATTTGTGCGCTGGCAGTGCCAATGATTATTGTGCTGAAAATTAAGAACAGTAGGGGTTTCATATAAAATACTTTAAAGCAAATATGTAAATTATTTTGGTGAAATGTGTACGTATTGGTGGGTATATTTCAATCTTTCTTATCAGAAGAGAAGTTTCTGGAAATTAAGACCCAGTTCTTCGATGTGTTAGCTTAGCGCACCTCGAAGTATCGATAAAAAGGAATTCTCTTAATTCTTCATTGTGAAACAATGTAACTTCTTATTATTTTGTGCTAACATAAGTTTACTCAAATATAGTAGCGCCAACTGCAAATCATCTTACCAGTATGACCTATTGCTGACCGATGATAAAATGCCCAACCTAGCCCGGACAAAAAGACTTTTTTATCAAAAAGTAAGGTTCCCGAGCTAACTTTATTTTAATCTTAGCAAATGACAAAGCCTATGCTGCTATTGATGCTTAAAGCTCTACCCGGATATTTGGCGGTATATAAAGTTGGATC
>JBBRHK010000298.1:0-3978 GCA_038222815.1 Chitinophagales bacterium | reverse complement strand
AGTCTAAGTATTCACGAAAGTCAGAGCCGATTAAGGGAGAATTGCATAGGTAGGTCGCTGTCATTTTGGGAGGAAAATTATGCTAAATTGAAGGATGCTTTTCCATCACAATTTGAAAATATATCTGTAGAGCAGTTTTATAAAATGATCAATAAAGTATCACCCTCACTTATAAGAACGGAGGCAGATGAACTGACCTATCATTTCCACGTAATAATAAGATACGAACTCGAAAAAAAGTTGATAGAGGGAAGTGCAGAGGCAAAGGATATTCCTCAATTATGGAATGCCGCTTACAAAAAATACTTGGGTGTAGAAGTGCCTAGTGATGCAATGGGTTGCTTACAAGATATACATTGGAGCCACGGCAGCTTTGGTTATTTCGCTACTTATAGTATTGGCAGCCTTTATGCAGCCCAGCTTTGGCATTCCATAAAGCAACAATTTCCAGAAGTAGAATTAGAAATGAAAACCATTGGTACGGAGAAAATTTGGAATTGGCTCAAAGAAAATATTTACCAATACGGAAGACAATTTACATCTGAAGAGCTTTGCAAAAAGGCAACCGGTGAAGGGTTGAATAGTAAGTATTTTGTGGAGTACGCTCGGGCAAAGTTTTTGCCAATTACGAATTAAAAATTACGAATTACGGACGAACTATTGTGAACTTCCCTGATATAGGTTGACTGGTTTTATAATATTTCGTTATTGTAAATTGTTTCCAATCTTCTTTGTTTAACGGGTTGGGTTATCCATAATTTGGCAAATTCAGCCGGTATCATTTTATTTAGATTGTTATGTAATCTTCTGTTGTTGTAATGCTTTACAGCCTTTGCAACAAGCTTCTTTAATTCTTGAAAGGTAGTTGGTTTCCAGTGATCTAAATATTCTTCTTTTATAGTTCTATTTATTCTTTCTGCATAAGCATTGTCTTGAGATGATTTACACATACTTATTTTGCAGTTATTGTTTGCTAAGAGCTGGATATACTCATTATAAATATATTGAGAACCTCTATCAGAGTGGTGGATTAATGGAGCGTTGTGATTAGCTAAAGCCATCTCCATCGCTTTCATATTGGCTGTCGCCCTCATATTATCCGATACTTGAAAACCCACAATCGTTTTTGTATAAACATCAATAATAAATACAATATAATAAAACCTATTATCTACCTCATAATAGGTAATGTCTGATTGCCAAATTATAGAAGGTGCATTGACCTCTAATCCTTTAATAAGGTTGTCGTATTTAGAAGCCACAGAGTATGTTGTACGCTTGTAATTAATTTTCTTCTTTAGCCTAAAACCCATATCCATAAAGAGCTCTATAAATTTATCTCTTCCAAGAAAATTTGGTTGCAGCGTATTATACATTTTTTCTACACCGCATCCAGGATGCTCTTCTCTAAGTGCTTCCACCTCTGATAATAAACAAAGAACTCTACTGTCAAGTATTGCCTGTCTAGCTTCATTTTGAGCAACAGCTTGCCTAGAAATTCCTATATAATTATAAAGTTGATTCATAGAAAATTCTACTTTTTCTTTGTTTGATTTAAACCAATTGATTGTTGGGAACTGAAGTTTTTTTTAATATCAATATCCAACTCTGTCTTAGCTAGTTCAATCATTTTTTCTAGGTATTCAATAGCCATTTGTTTTTGACCAACCATTTGCTCTAGCTCCTTAACTTTTAAGGTAAGAGCCTTAAATATTTCTTGTTTGCTGTCTTTCATCTCTACAATTCTACAGCCTTTTTCATTAAAATCAGAGTACTTATAAATCCAGCTGTAGATAGTGCGGTTAGTAACGCCGTACAGCTTTTCCAACTGGACAACACTAAATTCTCCTTTTTCAAAACTGGTAACTACAGACTTCTTAAAATCTAAACTATACTTCCTAAACTTGCGAAGTTGCTTTAAATTTGCTCTCATATAAATTGACTTTTTATGTCAACCTATATCAGGGACGTACATTGAAAATGAAGAATTAAAAAATGATGAAAAGGTCTAACAATGTCTGTACAAGCAATCAACGTGTAAAACTAACCTTCTAACTTTCTAACCTTCTAATCTCCTAAACTAAACTCTCTAAACCCCCTAAACCTTCTAAACTCTAAACTCTAAACTTCAAAACGTATCTTTACAAAAACACAAAATTATGTCAATAGAAGTAGGCGCAAAAGCACCAGATTTTAAATTATTTAATTCAGACAAAGAACCAGTGACTCTTAGTGAAATGCAAGGAAAGAAAAATGTACTATTACTATTTTTTCCAATGGCGTTTACAGGAGTATGTACTGCAGAACTTTGCAGCGTAAGAGATGATATAGGTAAGTATGACAACGAAACCACTCAGGTGTATGGCATCTCTGTAGATTCTGTATTTACACTAGAAAATTTTAAAGCACAACAAAATTATAACTATCCATTATTAAGCGATTTTAATAAGGAAGTGTCTACCTCTTATGATTGTATATATGATTCATTTACAGGAATGGATCTGAAGGGTGTGAGTAAGCGCTCTGCATTTATAATTGACAGAGAGGGAGTAGTGCAATACGCTGAGGTGTTAGAAAGTGCTGGAGATGTACCAAATTTCTCGGCAATTGATGAGAAGTTGGCGGCATTAGCGTAAAATGTCATAGTAGCAATATAAGTTCTATTTTATCGTTAAATAAGCCTTGAGATGGGCAAAATTTCAAGGTTTTTTTAATTTTTTTTAATTTTGTAATCATATTATCGTAGCTTTAAGTATTGAAAAAACTGTACCTAATATTTTTTATTATCGCTGCTCTTGGATTTTCCAATAACAGCTTTGCGCAGGCGCCGTCCTCGGATGCTAATGCGCAGCAAAAAATATTGAAGTTTTACCCTAATCCAGCTACTTCTAACATTAATTTTGATTTCACCAGAAATTATAGCAATACCTATACCTTAACCATTATTAATTTTATGGGAAAGAAGATATTGCTGCAAAAAAATATCCCTTCTCGCCTCAACATCAATTTAGATGGCTTTTACAGAGGCATTTACATTTTCCAACTTATAGATAAGAACGGAATTGTAGTAGAAACTGGCAAGTTTCAAGTTGTAAAATAACCTTCCTTTACATTATTGTGTCAATTTGACTGTATTTGCCGCTTGGCAAAGAGTTTGACTACTTACCTTTGCACACATTTTTTAATTTTTTATATACTATGAATACGCAAGAAGAAACAAACTTTGGCACAGACCTACCAGAAAAAAATGACAATATAGAGATGGATATTAATTCAGATGCAGATATTCCAGGTACAAATCACCTCACAGACGAGCTCCCAAGCAATGAGGATGAGGGTATTTCACAGATAGATAAATTGATAAGCGAACTAGCAGAACAGAAAGATAAATTTCTTCGCCAAGCTGCTGAATTTGAAAATTATAAAAGAAGAACAGCAAAAGAGCGAATGGAGCTTTTTCAAACAGCCGGAAAAGACATTATTGTTTCACTATTAGATGTGTTGGATGATACTTCTAGGGCAGAAAAGCAAATGGAAAATTCTGAAGATATTAATCAGTTGAAGGAAGGAAATGCATTGATTTTTAATAAACTAAAAAATATCCTTTCTCAAAAAGGATTGAAACCGATGGACTGCATTGGAGAAGAATTTGATGTGGAGCAGCACGAAGCTATTACAGAAGTGCCTGTAGCAGATGATCAGAAAGGAAAGGTAATAGATGAAGTGCAAAAAGGATATTTGCTCAATGACAAAATAATAAGATTTGCAAAAGTTGTGGTGGGTAAATAATCTGCTAACGGTCATTTAGTTTTAAGAATAGAAGTCTTCGCAACAGAAGCAAATAAGCAATAAATAATGAAGAGAGATTATTACGAGATACTTGGTGTAAGCAAGGGCGCAGGTGCAGATGAAATAAAGAAAGCTTACCGAAAGGTAGCTATGCAATTTCACCCAGATAGAAATCCTGGCGATGCTACA
>JBBRHK010000297.1:0-4009 GCA_038222815.1 Chitinophagales bacterium | reverse complement strand
AAGTAGAGTTATTTGCAACGGAGAGTCAAAACATTAGTTTTGTTTATTTTGGTATGCAAACCTCATATCCAAGTTATGATGAAGTGTTTATTTCCTCATTTTCTGTTAACGCTTGGCACCCTCCCAAGATTGCTTAATTTTTATTACAAAAAAATACTTCATCAACCATAAATAGTTAATGTAGTTAAATAAATCATTTATCAATTAATATAAAATAAATAAAAATGAAAAAAATAATTTCTATGATTGTAATAGCAATATTTGCTCTTACTTCAAATACAAATGCACAAGCCAAAACTGAAGCTGCTGCAGGTGAAAAAGGCATGGAAATGCACTGTGATATGGAAGGTATGAAAAAAGGGAAGAAAAATGAAAAGTCCGAAAAATGTAGCATGGAAGATTGTAAAGACCATAGTAGTGCAGCAAAGGGCAAGAAAAGTAAAAAGAAAAAGAATGATATGAAAGAATGTGCTATGATGAAAGGATAGTTTAAACTCTAAAAGAACGCCAAGAACTGGCGTTCTTTTTTTGCCTATAATTTTAAGAAACAAAAAAGATGCACCCAGGTTTTAGGCATATTAAGGGATATTAGGATTTATGCTTTGAATAGGAGCAGGAAGACGAAAAACTTAGTTTGTTTGATGGGGAATAAATTTCATTTGAATATCTCGAACCAATATATTTTTTATTTTACAAACGCTATGTAAAATAATGATTGGGTGGCTTTTACAAGATAGAAATCCAAATTAAATAGCAGGAGACAAAAAGTGATAAAGGCTGGATGGCTTGCGCAATCTATAAGAAAAGTATTTACTTTTAAGTTTCAGCCTCTCTATATCAACATTGTGTGAAAGCTAATGACACACAGGTAACCAATTATGGTAGGTTAAAATACGGCAGGCAATTATTAAATGAGAATTTAAAAATTTCAATAAAGCATTATGTTTTTCTTTGAATGACCTGTTTATTTGTACATCGCCTCAGCTAGAAGATGATCATAATCCTCTTTGAAATTGTCTTCATTAGAACTTGTATCACAGATGAACTTTTTAATTTTTTGCCTTTATTTCATCTTAAACCATTCCGGAAATAACATCGATTCTATAAAATATCTAACAGCTTACAACAATGATAAATAAAGTAAATTTATTTCGGGTTAGAAACTCCGTTTATGCAAATTGGAAAGCCATCGAGTAAGAAATGGCTTTTTTCTCAGTTTTACTCCTTATTGCTTTTGTATATTTGACAAAAGCTTTTTTATAAAGAACGACTCCACAAAAGATTAAAAGTATTCTGAGTAAAAAGACTTGTTAAACTAAAACTATTAAAAATGACAAATATTTCTATAATCGCACAACTTATAGTAGCATTATCTGTTCTATATGTTTGGGTTTTTCGCTTTGATAATATCGTGACGGAATTTAAACAATATGGGCTCAGTGATTTGACTAGAACAATGGTAGGAACCTCGAAAATTATTTTGTCTACTTTATTAGTGGTAGGAATATGGTTTGGAGATTTAGTGCTAGTACCTGCTTTATTAATGGCGTTACTTATGGTGGCAGCGCAGTACTTCCATTTTAAAGTAAAAAATCCTTGGCAAAAGCATATCCCTTCTTTGTTTCTATTGGCCTTGTGTCTTTTTATTGCCGCTGCCTCTTATAAACTAATCTAATGAATAAATTGCTTACTGTATTAATTCTTCTATCTAGCCTCTCATTCATAGGCTATGGATTAGCATACTTTTTTTCACCTAGTATGAAATTAGAATTTCAGCGCTTCGGGTTAGAGAACGTTGGCGCACTTACAGCTGTATTGGAATTACTTGGCGGTATAGGTTTACTAGTCGGTTTGAAAGTGAATCCAATCTTATTATTTTCCTCCTTTGGTCTTGGGCTATTAATGCTCCTAGGTGTAGGCGTAAGAATTAAAATGGGCGATGGACTTTTAATTTCGCTGCCTGCTGCATTTTTTATGCTTTTAAATTTTTATATTTTTTACTTAGGATATACAACTAATAAATAAATTTTTGTTGCTTCTTTTTGTTGTTTCTTTTGTTTGTTTATACTGCTAGTTGAGTGTTATTACTTATAATGTGTAAGCTTTTCTCCATTAGGATTTTTTATTAGAGTGTAGACCCTTATTTCTAAGCAAAATTTTCTGGTCTCGAATTTTTTAAATGGCGGAGTTGACTTTTTTAATAGAAGATATTACACTATTAGACTAAGAAGGGACTCAATTTTAGCCCCTTCTCAGTATTTTTTTTATATCAGCGTTTCCTAAATCAGCGAAAAAAGATTCAAATGCTAGCTATTGATACGCTACTTTTATACTTGTATTTATCTTATTTTAGGTCACTGTTTCCTTAATTTTTCTCATCAACAACCACATTTTATTTTAGTTTTCCTTGTCTGGATATTACTTGGATTATTCTTACAATGCCTTGTTTCATTTCTAAATAATGCTTGTTGATTATTGAAAACGCAAAGGTAACGATATTCACAAGTTGTGCTTGTTATGACCCACGGTGTCCAGTTACTTAAACCGCAAAAACCACCACCACCACCACCAGAGCCTCCGCTTCCTCCGCCACCTCCTGGCCACCAGCTTGGAGGCCACTTTAATTTGGCGCCACTGCCAGCAGAGTTGTCATTTTCTTTATAGAGCTCATTTTTTTCATCAAAATAAATATTATACTTTTCACCATCAAATTCGTAAACTATGTTTTTAAATTGCACATTTTCAGAGCCATCGTTATTTTTAATATTCCAAATAATTTGATACGCATCTCCTTTTCTTGTTATTTCGGCTTTTTTAGTATCTATCTTTTCCCCATCATTTGCAATTATTTCACAAGCAGCCAAAAATTCTTTGTCCCTAAACGCCGCTTTTAATAAATCTGAATTGTTTAGCTGCTTTGCTGTGGCTTCCGATTTATTAGTTCCTTTAACGATAAAATTTGTTGGCTCACTTTCCGACAGTACTTTCCCTTGCTCGTCTCTAGCTTCTACGCTCCATACGAAATCGCACATATACGGCGGCTTGCAAGGGCCGGTGTAAAGTCCATCTACACTAGCCTCTGTCACATCTCTTACTTCTTTTTCTATCACTGGTTTATTACTTCTCATTGCCTGTGTAACGTTTTGCCCTTGCATCAATTGCCACACTTTTAGTTTATACACTGTAGGAAAATTGGGTCTAGATGGCATCAGTGGAGTCCATCTAAATGTTGACTGCTTGAGCCATCTCTCAAGTTCCTTATCACTGATTACTTTCTTGGCTTCTGGGAAAATATTCGTGATGCCTGGTTTTTCGCTTTTAGATTCAAAGCTAAAGCTTGAAATTTTACTAGTAGCTAATACCTTTCCTTGCCCATCTCTCGCTTCTACGCTCCATACGAAATCGCACATATACGGCGGCTTGCAAGGGCCAGTGTAAAAGTTAGCAACAGAAACCTCACTAATATTGTCTACATCTTTTGTTATAATAGGTTGGTTACTTCTAATAGCCTGTGTTCCATTTTGTCCTTGCATTAGTTGCCATACTTTTAGGCGATAGGTCACAGGCCAACTTGGTCTTGGTAATAGTAGCGTCCATCTAAACGTTGACTGCTTTGCCCACTGCTCAAGTTCCTTATCGCTTATAACTTTATTGGCTTCAGGAAAAATATTAGTAATCCCAGATTTTTCATTCGCAGAAGCGAAACTAAAACTCGAAAGTTCACTGGTCGCCATCACTTTCCCTTGCTCATTTCTAGCTTCTACACTCCATACGAAATCGCACATATATGGCGGCTTGCAAGGGCCAGTGTAAATGCCATTTAAAATAGTCTGCGTAACATCTCTCACTTCTTTTTCTGCTACTGGTTGATTACTTCTGATAGCCTGTGTGACGTTTTGCCCTTGCATTAATTGCCAAACTTTAAGCTTATAAGTTATAGGCGATGTGGGTTTAGGTACTAGAGGAGTCCACCTAAAATTTAATGGTGCTTTAGAATCAATTTCCGAAA
>JBBRHK010000296.1:0-4010 GCA_038222815.1 Chitinophagales bacterium | reverse complement strand
AAACTTTTGTTATATTGACTTTATGCAACTACCAAATTCCTCTAGATATAAAATAATTTTATTGCTTGCAGTATTACTTATTATTTCCAACTATCCAAGTTATGCCCATGTTATAATAGAGGATTTGGAAAATAAGACTGCTGGACAGACGGCATTCATTTATTTGAAATTGGGTTTTGAGCATATTCTTCCTTTAGGTTTTGATCATATCCTTTTTGTGTTAGGGTTATTCTTACTCAATCCTAAATTGAATGTAATTGTAAAGCAAGCAACAATTTTTACTATTGCGCATACCATTACATTAGGCTTATCTATGTATGAGGTTATTAATCCGCCAGATGCAATTGTAGAACCGATGATTGCGCTTTCTATTCTCTACGTAGCTGTAGAAAATATTGTCTCTAGTAAACTAAGACCCGTAAGGCTTGGTGTGGTATTTTTATTTGGACTTGTGCATGGTATGGGTTTTGCCAGCGTGTTAGGAGATTTAGGCTTACCGCAGAATGCGTATTTAAGTTCTTTATTATTATTCAACCTAGGTGTAGAGATTGGTCAACTTACCGTAATACTAGCAGCTTTGTTTGCATTTGCAAAATGGTTTGGCAAGAAGCCTTATTACCGTAAGTACATTGTAATTCCTTTGTCTGTAATTATCGGGCTTATTGCAATATATTGGACAATAGAAAGAGTATTTTTCTAATCTTTTGTCTTTAAATCTTCTTGTATATTGGGAGATAAGTCATAAAGATTTTTCTTAGCCTCAGTAAAAAATTGATTAGCGTTGTAGCCCTTTTTTACCTCTTCCATTAGTTTGCCCATATAGTATAGTTCTAAACCTTCTAGAGGCTTTCCTGCAACGAATTTTTTGTAATGCTCATAGGCTGCATCACTTTTGCCCGCCTTCATTAAGGCGTAGGCGTACCACGCATTTGTCTGTGGCGTATTTCTATTCTTTAATTCATTCTCTGCAGCTAACAATGCATCATCGGGCTGTGATAATATTCCAGTGTACAATTCAATCAAATATTTATTATACATATTGTTGTATCCTTTCTGAGTTACAAGCGCCACAAACCTTTCAGCTAGTGCAAGCTCTTTAGCCGTGTCTTTTCTAGCTTGTTGTAATTGTATTTGTCTGAATATAGCTTCTGGAGAAATTATTTTGTTATCTACAAATTTAAAAAGTCTTTCTGCCGAGCTATCACTCTTATCGTGCAAAAGCGATAACCATCCTAGCCCAAGAATAGAGTGCATATTACTAGCATTCTGTTTAAGAGCCAGCATATAATTTTCTTTAGATTTTTCTATGTCCCCGTTGTGTAAATACATATCTGCAAGATTAGAATAAGCTACATTTTGCAACTCCGGCGCACTGCTAGATGCATCTACAGCATCCTGTAAAGCCTTGATTGCTGCTTCGAGGTCTGCTTCGTAGTGAAGCATTTTTGCTTTTCTAAAAAGATAAGCATAGCTTTTCTTGTCACTCATCTTTTCCAATAACTCTTTGGCATATTCCATTTTACCCAACTCAAAACTTAAATCAAATTCCGCTGCTACTTGTTGGAAAGGTTCCAATCCTATTTTATTTGCAATTTGAAAAAAGCTATCTGCTCTTGCAAATTGGTGTTGTGTGATAGAGGAATAAATTAAGCTATAGTAGGGTGGGGCATAGGTATTCTTAAGTCCTTGTCCATTATACAAGTTGATACTATCTGCAATGGCGAAAATTTTTATGTCTCCACGTTCTGCAAAGGACTTCGCTAACATCGATGCATACCTACCTCCGTTAGTGACATCAAAAGTTTTTACATCAATTCTATCTTTCCAGAATTTTAAATCAGCGTCAGTACTCTTATATACATCCACACTATCAAAGTTTGAAGTTAAGCTGTCAACAAAACTAGCAGTTATATATTCTGATTTTTGAGAAGAGCAAGAAGCGAAAAGAAAAATAACGAAGGCTAGACAGATAGTTTTCATAGTGGATTTGAAAGGGTGATTAGTTTGCAATTTTTATAGCGACGTTTTAGCTCAGTATGCTCTTTTCTAAACTTGAAATTTACTAGTTATTATTCATAGTAAACTAAAAATTTTATACCATCTATAATGTACTATTTAATTGGTACTCTGTTTCAAAAACTTCTCTAATTTAGGTCGTATCACAAACTGACAATAGCCAGCCATTTTATTTTGGTTATAATAGTTTTGATGGTATGCCTCAGCAGGGTACCAAGTGCTTACTGGCTCTAGAGTAGTAACAATTGAATCTTTAAACACTTTGCTATTTTCTAACTGTTGCATATAGGCTGTCGCTTTAGCTTTCTCCTCTTCATTTTTATAAAATATAGCACTTCTATACTGGGTTCCAGCATCTGCTCCTTGTCTGTTAAGCGTAGTAGGATCGTGTGTTTCCCAAAATACTTTTAGTAAATCTTCAAAACTTAAAACATTACTATCATAAGTTATTTTTAGGGCTTCTGCGTGGCCAGTTGTGCCAGTACATACTTGTTCATATGTAGGATTCTCTACTTGACCACCGATGTATCCACTTTCTACTGCCTGAACGCCATTTACTTTTTGAAAGATAGCTTCAGTACACCAAAAACATCCATTCCCAAAAATGACAGTTTCTATATTTTGTTCCATATTATTTTTTTACTTCTTTATTACAATTTATATTCTATGATTCAAAGCTGACAGCTTTGCCGTATCATAAAAAAATCCTGCTTCATTTTACTGAAACAGGACTCAACTCAAACAATCGAAACAATTAAATAGTTCTATTACTATCGAAGTTTTCTAATTCCTTACTTACAGCATTAAGAAAGGTGCTACCCAATGCTCCATCTATAATTCTATGATCATAACTTAAAGAAATATACATCATATGGCGGATAGCAATGCTATCTCCTTGCGGTGTTTCCATTACCATCGGACGTTTCTTTATCGCACCTACTGCCATTATAGCTACCTGTGGTTGATTGATAATAGGCGTGCCCATTATACTTCCAAAAGTGCCCACATTCGTAAGGGTAAAAGTACCTCCAGTGGTATCATCTGGTTTCAACTTGCCAGATCTTGCAGCATTGGCTAGGCCATTTACTTGTTTTGTGATTCCGACAAGGTTCAATTGGTCTGCATTTTTTATTACTGGCACAATCAAATTACCAGAAGGCAAAGCCGTTGCCATTCCTATTCCTATATCTTTCTTTATGATTATTTTATCTCCATCCACAGAGCTGCTAAGCCAAGGATATTTCTTTATACATTTTACAATCGCTTCTATAAATAATGGTGTAAATGTAATTTTTTCTCCTTCTCTTTTTTCAAATTCTCCTTTTACTTTATTTCTCCAAAGCACCATATTAGTAACATCACACTCAGCAAAGCTGGTAACGTGTGCGCTTGTTTGCTTGCTATTCACCATATGGTTAGCTATGAGCTTACGCATACGATCCATCTCTATTACTTCTACATTTCCTGTAAATACGCCTACGCTCTTTTCAGTATTTACTGCAGGTGCAGGAGTAGGCGTAGCTGGCACAGCAGCAGATTGAGCAACTTGTGCAGGGGCACTCTGTACAGGCTGAGGTGCTGCGGCTTGTCCCTTTTTTCCTGAGGCTACATAAGCCAAAATATCTTTTTTACTTACCCTACCATCTTGTCCAGTACCTTGCATTTGCTCTAGCTCAGTCATCGAAATACCTTCACTTTGTGCAATATTCAAAACCAAAGGAGAATAGAATCTGACTAGTGTAGCGCCAGTATCAGAATTAGCAGCGGTTGGGGTAGGCGCATAAGGCACAGGCGCTTGTTCTTCTTCTACAGTTTCTGCTACTACGTCTTCAGTAACTACCGGAGCGTCCGTGTCTTCTGCGACACCTACTTGTATGCGTGCTATCACCGTACCGATAGGAACAACATCATTTTCTGCAAATAAAATTTCTTTTAGGATACCAGCTGTGGTACTCGGAACTTCACTATCTACTTTGTCTGTAGCGATATCAAGT
>JBBRHK010000295.1:0-4023 GCA_038222815.1 Chitinophagales bacterium | reverse complement strand
CATAATGGGCACCTAGTACCACCGTGTAAGGCTTATTATTATTAATAAAACCAACTACATTATGCCCAGTTGAAGCTTTCTCTTTTATATCAGGGTTATACACAAAATATCCAGTAGCTCCTTTTACAGCCAATATTTTTTCCATCCCTGTTTTGGTCATATACACCACAGGGCAAGACACTGTAGCCGTTTTATCTTTACCGTCAAAGCTAGTAAAATCGCCTGCTGCATCGTTATGCAAAATGATAAAATTCTTGCCTGAACTAATTGACATTTTAATTTCCGTTTGAATGGCCTCTTTAAAATCAAAATGAGGATTCGTTTTTTCTTGGCTTTTTAACTCTTCCAAATTTATCATTCCTACCTTATCAGTCTTGTCTCTTTTTAAAGAGGCGTATGGCATTGGATAGTAGTCATCATACAATTTTAACTTTATGCCTTGCTTAGACTTTGTAGTAGTTGCATCATAGTACAAACTATTATTGTTGCCCAAAACTTTCCCTTCTTGAATATCAAAGGATTGTAGATAATTAACAATGCCAGCAGGGCTAGTTAGCCCGGCTTGCTTAAATGATTTCACAATCATTTTATAAGCTTTTTGCTCTCCAAGAGTCCCTACTCTGCGACCCTCCAACTTATCTGATGCTAGAAAAGAAATATTCTTTCTTAGTGTATTTGCTAGCTCTATATCTGACTGTGCAAATGAAGAAAAACTAGTAACAAAAAGAATAAAAAAACAATAAATAAATTTCATAAATCTGACTTTTTAAGGTCTTACAAAGGTAACGCACAAGGATGGCAAAGAGAAACTTAGATTTAATTCCTAGTATCACCAATTGAAACTAAGCTGAGTAGGTTTCGTAAATACTGAATTCCCCTTTTGCAGCTTTGCAGCTACATAAAGCACGGGCATAGCCTCTTGGCGTGAGGCAACTGCTATTTGGATATTTTTTTGATGGGGTGCAAATAATTCTTCTACCAGCTGAGGCGTATTATTGCTGCCAGATAAGTGGGCTAGCAATAAATACTGCAGTCGCTCGGTTCTATGCTCTAAAAAAAAGGCTAATGCCTCTGCATTGCTTAGGTGACCAAAGCCCCCTGTAATTCTTTGTTTTAGAAAACTTGGATAGCTCCCATTCTGTAGCATTTTATCGTCATAATTACTTTCCAAAAATGCGGCATCACAGAGACTGAAATGATGAGAAAGATTGCTACACGCTTTCCCTATATCCGTAAAAACGCCTACTACTGTTTCTTTGTGCTTCACAGTATAGCTAATAGGATCTATGGCATCGTGACGCTTAGTAAATGCTGTAACATTTAGGCTACCAATACCTACAATTTCTTCGTTGTGAATTACTTTACAAAGAGATGGGCTAAGACCAATGCATCGTTGTAAGGTCTTACTATTTCCATAAACTGGCACTGTATATTTATTAGAGAAAGCAGCTAGCCCTTTGATGTGGTCGCTGTGCTCATGAGAAATAAATATTGCTTTTATTTTAGATGGATTAAGGGCTACATCTTGCAATCTTCGTTCTAATAATTTACAAGAAATACCAACATCTATCAATACTGCTTCTTGCTCATTGGCTACATAGTAAGCATTTCCATTGCTGCCGCTATTAAGAGATGTAAAGTAAAGGGACATAAGATGCAAATGTAAATAATCGATTTTTTAATCCTTTTTCTTTTTCGTTTTCTTTTCCCGCAGATCTAAGGAGATTGAATACACGCAGATTTTCGCAGATATTGACTTTGAAGAGAATTATATTTTGAGAAGTCGAAACGCTCTTAGGTTTGATAGAAAATCCCCTTAAATCTGCGGTTCAAATCTGCGTCATCTGCGGGGAAAAATTAATCTGCGGGGAAAAAACTACAAACCATTCACCTTCCGAAAAATATTCTTAGAAATATCAACACAATTAAAATTAACTAGTAATCCCAATTTGTATCCTGATAGTTTTAAATAGGTAATCAGCTGCTTATGATGCACATCTAACAAATTTTCTACTGATTTTATTTCTATAACAACAAGGTTCTCCACTAAAATATCAACTCGATACGATGCATTTACCCTAACCTCTTCATAAATCATTGGTAGCGCTACTTGTCCAGTAGCAGCAAGTCCTTCTTTATTCAACTCATATAATAAAGCTGCCTCATATGCGCTTTCTAAAAGCCCCGGACCAATGTTATTGAAAACTTTAAAACACATCCTCTAATCTTGTATGAAATGTCGTTCTCGTCCATTGATTATAATTTCTATTTATGAAAGTACAAGATGCGCTATTATTTTTTCACGAACGCCTTTTCATACATACCTATCCATTGTTTGGTAGATATTTTAGAAGCTAATTTTCCAATAAGGGCTACAGGTATTTCTTCTATTTTCTTAAACCTAATGCAGCTCTTTCCCATATCTAGTTTGGCTTTACAAACCTTTACATATTCTTCTTTGAACCATTTCATTAGTGTTTCATCTGCATAGATGCCCATATGATAAATGGCTATAAAGTTTTTCTGAGAAGCAATATTCATAAAAGGTAACGGTAAGGATGGGTTACAATGATACCCTGCTTTATATATACTATGTGGAACTACGTAGCCAATCATACCATAACTCATCGTTTCTTCAAAACCTTGTGGGATATTTTTTAAGATAGCCTCCCGCAATTCTTGTATAGGCGCCTTTCTTTCTTGAGGAAGCGCTTCCATATAATCGCTAACATATAGTGCCGCAGAGGTCATTATTTTAATTTATTTATTTCTGTCGTATTGTATTTTACAGGATAAGTTTTTTTCAGTTGAGCTAGCCATTCCTTTTCTAATATTTCTTGATAGTCGTTTATCACTTGCCCTCTTGAAGCGTCATAAGACTTTTGCTCGCCTGCAGGATAAATCTTTTTAAAATAGACAAAGCTTCCTCCATTTTCTGAATTCGTAATAGCAGGGGAAAACGAACCTACTTGCGGCAAAGCAGTATTCTTTTCTAACAACTGATCTAACTCAAAACGGCTACTATCAGTAAAAATACTACCCTTACTTTCCTCTACTATTTGAGCAATACTTTTACCGCCCTTCATCGCTAAGATAGTTTGTTCTGCTACCTCTTTACTACTACAATTTACCACTACTGCATCTGCACTTGCAGCCCACACATATTTTTTCGCATTACTTGAATAGTGTTTTTTTAGTGCCACCTCATCATTTCCTGCCTTACTCCATACATTTTTCTCCATTACTTCAAAAAGCAAATTCCCATCAACAAACTCTTTCATTTGCTGTGCAAAGCTGTTATCATAACTTTCTATATTAGAAATATAATTTTCAGCAGCGATTTGTTTTTCAAAGTTTGAAAACAGAAGAGTATTACTTGTATTGCCGTCGTTTTCGTGTGTTTTCCAGTAATCAGAAAAATAGTTTTTCCAATCTAAGCCAGTTACAGATTTACCTACTTTAAATTTTCCAAGCACTAGCTTTTCTTCGGCTGTAGTTATCTTATCGCCTTTTGTAATCAAAGTTTGTTTTAAACTAGCATTTGTTACAGACCAGCCTGTCTTTTTTACAATTTCCAAAGCATAATTATCTTTTGCCAGTACCATTCTACTATCTCCACTTACCTTTTGTCTTAATTCATATTGGTTATTAAAATCATTTTCATCTTTCACAACTGGAATGACAGAAATTCTTTTTACAATATGATATCCAAATTCTGTCTTGAATGGCTTAGCTATTTCTTCATCTTTTTTTAATGAAAAAACCTGTTCTTCAAAATAATAGTTGTACCTGCCTGTACCAAAGGTTGGCATTAACCCTCCTGTAAGATTTGTGATGCGGTCGTTACTAAACAACTCTGCAGCTTTTTCGAAAGGCATTCCATTCTGTATCAGAATATAGACTGAATCTGCTTTTTGCTTAATAGCAAGCTCTTCATCAGCACTTATACCTTGTGGAAACGCTAATAGAATTTGTGCTGCCCTCCATTGACCAACGGCAGGTCGTTTACCCACAACTTTAAAA
>JBBRHK010000294.1:0-4054 GCA_038222815.1 Chitinophagales bacterium | reverse complement strand
CCATTTTCTTAAAACGACAATATTTCTTTGGACGTTTTTCAGCTTTAATGGCAGTAAGGTATTTTATTTCATTATTTCTAGCCATGATTATACCTCCTGTGTTGTTTTAGGTTCAAAATGTTTTGCGCCACTTCTCTTTCTATTATTGTACTCGACGGCGTATTTATCAAGTACTGTAATCATTTGACGCATCACTGATTCGTCACGGTTAAGTTGAATAGTCAACTTAGCATTGAAGCTGGTTGGCGCTGTAAATTCTACAACAAAATAAAGACCAGTGGTCTTCTTTGCGATAGGATACGCCAGTGATTTTAATCCCCAAGGGTTGCTGTGCGATACTTCACCACCATTTTCTTTAATGAGGTTTTCGTATTTTTTCTGAGCAAGTTTAAAGTCTTCCTCATTAAGCACAGGGGTAAAAATCACCATCAATTCGTAGTTACTCATTTCCCTGTTTTTTGTTATTTAAAAAAATTGTTTATCCCTCTATTTTTTAGAAGGGGTGCAAAAGTAAGTAGAATTTTGCAGATTACCCACCATCAAGATATATTAACTTATTCTCCTTCCTAATATTCGAGACTTAAAAAACCATCTACATTACTTAATCGTAAGTTATTGCAGATTCAACAAATCGAACTTTTGCCTATTTCTCTGGTTATCAATAGGCACAAGATTTGCTTTAATTCATTTATTAAATAACACTTAAAAACAAAAACATGAAAAAAATTACATTAATCCTTGCAGCATCGCTAGCGCTTACTGCTGCAATTACAAGTTGCGGTGATAGCAAGAAGATGTCAAAAGACGAAATGATGATGACCAAAATAGTCGGTGGTGCAGAAATGTTTCCTACTAAAAACATCGTTGAAAATGCTGTAAACAGTGCAGATCACAAAACGCTTGTGGCAGCGGTAAAAGCAGCAGGACTTGTAGAAACGCTTTCTGGACCTGGTCCATTTACAGTATTCGCTCCTACTGATGCAGCATTTGGCTTACTTCCTGAAGGTACAGTTGGGTTTCTAGTAAAGCCAGAAAATAAAGCAACCCTAAGCGGCATCCTTACTTACCACGTAGTATCTGGTACTGTAAGTGCTCAAGATTTAGTAAAAATGATAAAGAAAGGTGGTGGAAAAGCAATGATCACTACTGTAAATGGCAAGCAACTTACCGCTACAAAAGATGGCGATAAAGTTTACATCACTGATATTTTAGGAAACAAAGCAATGGTAACTATTGCAAACGTATTTCAAAGTAATGGCGTTATACACGTAGTAGATAAAGTGTTATTACCGTCAAAGTAATTCTAAGAACCCCCCACAAAAAGCTCAAAGTTTAATTACTTTGGGCTTTTTCAATTCTATATACCGGGTATCGCAAATGAGCCTTTTCATACCAGCGAGATTTTTTATAAATAAAATTTAATATGGCTCTGCTGTCTTTGGCAAAAGCTGAATCAGCACTCAATTTCTCGGCCAATCCATGTCGCAATAATTTATCTTTCTCTAAAACTTCAACTGCTACATCTTCCCATCTATAGTCGCTGTAGCCTTCCTTTTGCTGTAAGATAGCATCGAAGAAATTCCAAGCGAAAAAACTATCATCGCCAGTTGGTTCAAGCATCTCTATCACATACCTATCTGTAACTTTATTCATCTCAATTACGTAATCACCTTTAAGAAAACGAATGGAATCAACAATAATGGCTGTTGTCGTATTATAATGCGGATAATGTTTCTCATAGGCCATTCGAGTTTTATAATCCATAATCTGCTGCGTAGAAACTAGAATTGTTGTATCCTTTTTTAATTGATGATATTTTACCCCATTTAAAGACAACCTTTCTACGACATCATACCAGCCAGCAGGAATGATATAGGCAGCGGGCTTTGTCACTTCATTCACGCCTTTAAAAAAACTAAAATATTTTATTTCTCTAGTGAATGGCTTTGCCTTGTTATAAAACATTCTATTTAACCTAGTCGCACCACTTACACTACTATCTTGCTCGTATCCCTTAAAAATAATTGACGATTGCTTTGTATAATCTGGTTGCCATTTGAGGAAAAAATTATTTTTAGAAATCATTTCTTGGTTAGCCTTTGCCCGCACTTCTATAATTTGCTTTGCTAGCAGCGAAGATTCTTGGATGAATGTAAGCATCAAATCATAAGTACTTTGTACCCTATCCTTGTAAGGCTTCAACATATGCGTTTCTGGGATAAATGAAAATGTATTGAAAAGTGCCGCATAGCCAGAACTGTACCTTGGCGTCTCATTAAACTGCACAATGCCTTTATTAAAGTCTGCACCATCAAATTCTACGTAGGGTATCAAGTCCCATTTTTTCTCTCCCATTCCTTTGTAAATTTTGGGCTCAAAAACATTTCTCAAAAACGTTCCTGCGGTGCCGCCAAGCTTATCAAACTGTGAAGTGATTAAAGTCATTGTATGCTGATAATCTGCGCCATCGCTCACGTGGTTATCTATAAAAACATCTGGTTTCAAGTAATGGAATATTTTTGCAAATGACTTAGCATTTTTACTATCATTTTTTGTAAAGTCTCTATTCAAATCTAAATTCTGAGCGTTACCTCTGAAGCCATATTCGAGCGGCCCGTTTTGATTTACTCTTGTTGTGCTGTTTCTATTTAAAGCCCCGCCAATATTATAGATGGGAATGATTGCCAGCACAACATTATTTGGCAGTAATACTTTACCCTTTACTATATCTCTTACTAGCATCATACTTGCGTCTATACCATCTGGCTCGCCTGGATGTATTCCATTATTTATCATAATCACTACTTTGCCTTGGCTATGCCATTGCGCCGGCAAAAACGTATTGTCGTTACTCACTGAAACCAAGTGCAATGGCAAGCCTGCATCTGTCATTCCTTTTTCTTGCACTAATACCTTCTTAGAAGAAGCGGCAAGTTGCTTATAAAAAGTAATCGTTTGTTGATAGGTAGCTGTCTCCATACCCTTTGATAGCTCGAACTTTGTGAGCTGTGCTTGTGCAAAATTGATAGAGGCAACTAGTACTAGGCACATTAATATTCTATTATTCATCGGTAATATTCTTTAACAATAAAAAAAGCTGCTTTTTTCAAAGCAGCTCAAGATATTTAATTTTTTATTTAGTTTACTTAGTTACAACAACTGTTTCATTAATCACTTGCTTAGTATTTACAATTTTGATGGCATACTTACCTGCTGCAAGTCCTGCTAGGTCTAAGTTTGCAGTTGTAGTACCTATGGCTATTTTAGATTGCCTTACTAATCTGCCAGAAAAATCATACACAGTTACTTGACTAGCTTCCAGTAAAGGTGCTGCAAAACTTAGCTTGGTGAAACCATTGGTAGGATTAGGAAAAATTAAAGTAGAAGTTGAAGATGCTCCAAAGCGCACAGCTACTACAGAACTATATTTAAATCTACCATCTATATCAATCATTTTTAAACGATAATATAACACTGGATTTCCTTTGGCCGAATAATCTGTAAAATGATAATCAGCTAAATTTTGTCCTGCAATCGTTCCTATTTTTACAAAATTATTTCCTTCTACACTTCTTTCTATTTCATATTGCTTAAATGAAGTTTCGTAAGTCGCATACCATTTTAGTAAAACATTTTCGTTTACTTGCTGACCAGTAAAGCTTGTGATGGTAACTGGCAAAACACCTGAGCATTGGTATATTAATGCTACGTATTCTGGATGATCCACAAATGGATTTCTGTTATTTTGTGCAACAGTTCCACTTCCAGTATTTACGGCTTGATAATAAATCGCATTGTTTCTATCAATTTCTTTTTGGCTTACAGGATCTTGTGTATGCCATTTAATTAAAGTTTTTAATTGCCATTCGTCATAAATTCTAATTCTTCTGCTGGCTGGTATCGTATCATCTGTTGGCGACAGAAATAGTGCATTTGCATTTCCGTTAGCACTCCAATTATTCGCTATTATCTGATCCTCATACCTAGTGGCCATATATAATCCGGCCCTAGCTACATCTCCCTTATATTCGTTTATAGGCTCAAAGACAGTACC
>JBBRHK010000293.1:0-4069 GCA_038222815.1 Chitinophagales bacterium | reverse complement strand
TAGGTGTAAATTTCTGTTTTCACTTTTGAAGCACTCGACTTCAAAATGTAAATCAAATCGAAAGTATTCGTTTCTGGATGCTTTTCTATTTGTCCAAGAAAGCCATTTCTAGCTTTTCGAGAAATGTCGTAGTCTTTTTCTGAGACGCTCATTTGGCAAAATGCGGCTGTAGATATCAGCAACGCAGCAAGTAATGTAACATATTTCATATTTTCTAGTTTAGGCACCCAAAACTATCAATATGTCTTTTAAATAATATACCCTGAGCAGGGTATATTTGATTTATATTCTGGAAATTTCAGATGAACCTCAGAAAGCTTCCGTCATTTATTTTATAAAATTCTATTAAAGAATCATCTCCTTTACCCCTTCTCCCACAACTAACTTCCCTTCCGTTGCTGCTTGCACTTGCTCTACCGTTACTCCTGGCGCTGTTTCCAGCAAATGAAAAGCCCCATCTTTAATTTCCATCACTGCTAGTTCTGTAACTACTTTTTTTACGCATCCAAGACCTGTTAGTGGAAGGCTACATTTTGATAAAATTTTACTCTCCCCTGCCTTATTGGTATGCATCATTGCAACAATAATATTTTTTGCACTAGCTACAAGATCCATTGCACCGCCCATTCCTTTTACCATCTTGCCAGGAATTTTCCAGTTAGCAATATCACCATTTTCACTGACTTCCATTGCACCAAGTACCGTTAGGTCAACTTTACCAGAACGTATCATCCCAAAGCTCATAGCGCTATCAAAAAAAGCGCTACCGGGCACTGTTGTGATGGTTTGCTTTCCTGCATTTATTAAATCTGCATCTTCTTTACCAGCTTCTGGAAAAGGACCCATTCCTAAGAGACCGTTTTCACTTTGCAATACTACATCTATTCCTTCCGGAATATAATTTGCCACAAGCGTAGGAATTCCTATACCTAGATTTACGTAGAATCCATCTTGTAATTCCTGTGCTATGCGTTGTGCTATTTGAAATTTGGTTAAAGCCATTGAAATTGAGTTTAGAAGATTAGGGGTTTAGGAGTTTAGTTATCTACTATTAATAACTATCTGATTTGAAGGTTTGGTAATTTGAATATTTTAAGATGAAAGTCTTCACTTTTAAAAATTAATAATTTTAAGGTTTTACAATCGGTCAACACTTTTCTACTGAATTTGAAGATTAAGTAAAGGCAGACAAACTCTTGACTTTTATAAGCGAATTATTTGGCTAAATACTACCTAAATTTTCTGTTTGCAAGTAAACCTTTTTTTAAAAAACCTTAAAATTATTGTCACTTTCTGACTAAGCAATAATCTCTGAATAATAAAAAACTAATAACTCATCACTCACAACTTAGCACTCACAACTGTTCTCTGCTCTATCCTCTTTTCATAATTAGTTCCTTGAAAAATACGATGTACATAAATGCCTGGTGTGTGTATTTCATTGGGATTCAGCTGACCTGCTTCTACTAGCTCCTCTACTTCTGCAATGGTAATTTGTCCTGCCATCGCCATCATTGGATTAAAGTTTCTTGCGGTGTCTTTGAATATGAGGTTTCCTTGCGTATCGCCTTTCCAAGCTTTTACGATAGCAAAGTCTGCTTTGAATGCATACTCCATTAAGTATTCTTTTCCGTCAAAGATTCGAGTTTCCTTTCCCTCTGCCACTTCAGTGCCTACACCTGCAGGTGTAAATATAGCTGGCATTCCATAGCCGGCTGCCATACATCGTGTAGCGAGTGTACCTTGAGGTATAAGTTCCACTTCTAGTTCACCACTTAACAATTGTCTTTCAAATTCTTCATTCTCGCCAACATAAGAAGAAATCATTTTCTTTACTTGCTTACCTTTCAATAAGAGGCCGATGCCAAAATCATCTACGCCTGCATTATTACTGATGCAAGTTAGTTGACTTACTCCTTTTTCTTTCAAAGCAGTGATACAATTTTCTGGTATACCACATAGGCCAAAGCCGCCAAGCATTATAGTCGCTCCGTCTTTAACATCCAAAATAGCTTCACCGGCATTTTTTAATACTTTACTCATATTGCTTCTATTGGCAAGACGCCTTTTTTTATATTTCCTGAAGTATCTATTCGTTGCTTGCGCACAAGAATACTATCTATCATCACTTTAAACTGTATGGCATCTTTTGAATAATAATCAAAAGACTTATCAAACTCTTGTCGCGTTATTTTATTCTTTTTAAAAATAGCAATTTGCATTTTTGCATTTACAAGGGTATCAACCTTCAAGGAATCCTTCCTGTATTCAAAACTATAAACGTTAGCTTCCATATAATCCCAAAGTACTGTCATCATTTTTTCCTTTGGTATAATACCTTTAGGTATGGCGTCTGCACAACTTATCAAAATGCCTAATAAAAGACAAGCAATAATACACTTCATCATTTTAATTCGTCGTTATATCTGCTAGCATTCGCAATGTCATACTTAGCCATTACCTCTTTCACTCTGGCCTTTTCTGAGGGCGATGCCTTGCTAAAAATCTTTATTATTTCCGTAGCTTTTCCTTGTAAGAAAAAAGCATTTATCATAGTATTAGGACTTTCTATGTTAAACCTATCTATCAAGTTTATTACATTTAGCATTTCAGTCCTTGCCTTACTTTCATCCTGATACATTTGATCTAATGCAAGGCGATAATAATTGTAATAAATATCGTGAATCATTTTGTATCTCGGATTCAATGCATTTTCCATTAGCCAATATCTGTTTCGTAGACCATCAAAAGCCTTCCAGCCTACAATAGCAGATCCTTGTGGTGCATTATTTACAATGTTTTGAGCCCTTAAGAAATAAGCATCCCCTCCATGTAAACTAAAAGAATTATAATCTAATGCTAGTATGATATTTATGTAGTAGGCAAATACTGCTGTAAGATTACTTATCAATGGATCATTGCCCGCAATTCTATTTTCATTATACTCTAGCTGTTGAAATTCTATGTATTTGAACGCTACATTATCATCTTTAAAGTTGATAATAGGCGACTGGTAACTGGTATTAAAAATTGGTCTTGCAGCCTGTATATTTAAAAATGCATTATACACATTAGGTTGATCGGTACTTTCTACATTCAACAGGAAATTACAAACAATTTTCTCTGAAGGGTCAAAGACATCCGATGTCCATTTTCTATTATTGAGAAAGTTATTTAGAGCCGTTTGAAGGGTATTGAAAGTATTTCTATTTACAGTATTGTTTACCCTACTGGCTACCACTGTTACACCTGCACTAAACTCTTGCGCATTGGCTGTGCCAAAAAGAAAGAGAAATATTATTGCAATATGAAGTTTACGCATTTTAAAAATTGATTATGGCTGTTACAATATCTTTTGCAACCTCTGCCTTTGACTTGTTAGGAAAGCTTTGTCTTCCTTGCTTCCTATCAAAAATAGTTATTTTATTAGTATCAAACCCAAAGCCTGTTGCCTCATCACTAAGCGTATTAAGTACAATCATATCTAAGTTTTTCTTTTGTAGCTTTTCAATTGCATTTTGTTCCCCATCATTGGTTTCTAATGCAAAGCCACAAAGAAACTGCGATTCTGATTTTCTCTGCCCAAGCTCTTTTAAAATATCCTTTGTTTTAGTAAGATTCAATATTAGTTCATCATCTTTCTTTTTTATTTTTTGAGCAGCTGGGTCTTCTATGCCGTAATCTGCCACAGCAGCACACATTACAATAATATCTTGTTCTAAAGAATTATTGATGCAAGCATCATACATTTCGGCAGCTGTTTCTACATCTACAATTTTCATCTTATTTTTTGGACGAATGGCTGTAGGTCCGAGAACGAGTGTAACCGTTGCGCCCTGCGCAGCCATTTCATCTGCAATGGCAATACCCATCTTACCAGTACTTCTATTACCAATAAATCTTACTGGGTCTATTGGCTCGTACGTGGGGCCAGCGGAAATCAAAACTTTCTTCTCATTCAAAGGTTGCTTTGCAATAAAAAAATGATGAACACAATCTAAAATATCTGCAGGCTCTGCCATCCTACCCTTACCCACGAGGCCGCTAGCTAGCTCACCATCTCCAACTG
>JBBRHK010000292.1:0-4070 GCA_038222815.1 Chitinophagales bacterium | reverse complement strand
CTAAGTAATAGGTCAAAATTTATTCTAATACTGTCCTGTACTTAGCATAACTAACGTACACGCCTCTATCGTTTCTATTCCTTCCTTTTTTGCTGCATAAGCAAATAATTCATTTTCTGTACCTGGGTTAAAAATGATTCTTCTCGGCTTTAAGGAAAGAATATAGTCATAGTACTGCTCTTGGTTTTTAGGATTTAGGTAAAGCGTAACTGTATCTATTCCTTCTACGCTTGGCATTCCATTAAGGATTTTCATATCCTGTATGCTGCCCACTTTAATCCCTACGGGGACTACACTATGACCGTAATTCGCTAGCTTATTTACAGCAAGAAAACTGTATCGCTCAGGATTGTTAGATGCACCAAGTACGAGTGTTTTTTTTGAATTCATTTTTAAAAAAGTTTAGTTGAACTGAGTTTAGCAGTTTAGAGAGTTTAGAGAGTTTAGATTAACTGAGTTTAGAAGTTTAGAGAGTTTAGTTGAATACTTTTACTTGAAATAGTTTTTATTTATCTGACTTTTGTTTTACATTTTCAAATCACCAAATCACCAAATCTTAAAATGTTAATCCAAAAACTTACTCTTTAATTCCTTTGTAGGTATCATACAAGCATCTTTCTTGCCAAACCATTTGTACCTGTTCTTCGCAATTAAATTATATACTCCATCTCTTATAAACTTGGGTACAATAATGAAGCCATAAACTAGCTTAAGTGGCCAGCCGAGTAACTGAGCAGCTTTTAATGCAGCACTACTCTTCATATACATTTTACCTTCGTGGAGAAGGATAAACGAATTAAATTGGGTGGCAGAAAGTCCCTGTTCTTTTAATATTTCTTGTCCAGCTGCTCCTTGCAGTGATGCAAATTGGAAGACATTTTTTTTATCTTTCTTAATGACATACTGCACAGCTCCATTGCATAAGTTACAAACGCCGTCGAAGAGAATGATGTTTTTGATAGATGATAGATTTCAGATGATAGATACTAGATGTAAGAGAGCAGTTAATAGATGAAATATTTTTAGTACAAGGTAATAGTACAAAGACATTATTATTTAAAACAAATAACCATAGTTCACTGAATCTGCTGTTAATAAAGCCGTAAAGATGTCAATCAAAAACAATAAGAATTAAACACACAATGGGTTCAACTTCATAATAATTTTGCCCTGTCTAACATCTAAAATCTTAGTACTAGAATCTAAACCAGCATCATCACAGGGTTCTCCATATACTTCCTTAGCGTACCTAAGAAACTTGCACCCACAGCTCCATCTACACTTCTATGATCACAGCTTAAAGTTAGTTTCATAATATTAGCAACGGCAAAAGCACCATCTTTTACCACAGCGGTTTCTTTGATGCTACCTACAGCAAGAATAGCACTGTCTGGCGGATTAATGATGGCCGTAAATTCTTCTATACCCATCATACCAAGGTTGCTAATGGTAAATGTATTACCACTGAACTCGGCAGGTTGTAGTTTTTTATCTTTTGCTTTTTGATAAAGTGCTTTGGCTTCACCAGCAATTTGTGATAATGATTTTTCGTTTGCAAACTTTATAACTGGCACAATCAATCCCTCGGGCAATGCTAGTGCAGAGCCTACATGTACGTGTTGATTTTGGCGAATAAAATCTCCCATCCAGCTGCTATTTACATCTGGGTGCTGTACTAGCGCCATTGCAGCTGCTTTAATCAGCATATCATTGAAAGAAATTTTTACTGGGCTTATTTCATTCATTTGCGTACGAGCAGCCATTGCATTATCCATATTTACCTCAATAGTAAGGTAGAAATGCGGCGCATTGAATTTGCTTTCACTAAGACGCTTCGCTATTACCTTTCTCATTTGAGTAAGCTCTACATCTTTGTGACCCTCTGTACCATTGTGCGCAGCTACGGTAAAGGCCGGAGCAGCTTTGGCTGCAGGGGCAGCACTAGTAGCGGCTGCAGCTGGTTTAGCCGCAGGCTTATAATTTTCTATATCTCTTTGTATAATTCTACCGCCATCTCCCGTACCACTCACCGCATTTAAATCAATTCCTTTTTCCTCTGCTAGTTTTTTAGCCAAAGGAGAAGCTATAACTCTTCCGTTACTGTTAGCTTTTGGAGCTTCCGCTTCAGTAACTACTTCTTTTACCTCAGTAGACTTTGCTTCGCTTTTTTCGCTTGGCTTGGCTACTTCTGTAGCTTCGGCATTTGACGAAGAAGTAGCATTATTAGCCCCAGACTTTTCAGCTTTTACATAAGCAGACACATCCGTGCCAGCCTTGCCTACTATAGCAATAATTTCATTTATTTGCGCCGCAGATCCTGCTTCTATTCCTCTATACAATAATGTACCTTCTTCATAACCTACTACTTCCATAGTCGCCTTATCCGTTTCTACATCTGCTAGCACATCATCAGCCTTTACATTATCGCCTACTTCTTTATGCCAGGCTACAATTTTCCCTTCAGTCATCGTATCACTTAGCAAAGGCATTCTTATTTCTTTAGCGCCATCTGGCAAAGCAACTTTCTCAGAAGCCGCTGCTGTCTTAGGTTTTGCAGTATTGTCTACTACCTCTACAGCAGCACTTATTGCTTCTGCAGCAGGAGTCTTAGTTGCTCCCTCAGTCAATAGAGATTTGAAATCTTCGCCTTCCTTGCCAATCACCGCAAGTATGCCTTCTACTTTTGCAGCCTTACCTGCCTCTACGCCTATGTATAAAAGCACACCTTCGTTGTAGCTTTCGAGTTCCATTGTAGCTTTATCCGTTTCCACATCTGCCAATACATCACCAGGCTTTACCTTATCACCCACCTGCTTATGCCAAAGCATAATTTTACCTTCTTCCATCGTATCACTTAGCCTGGGCATGCGTATCACTTCTGCCATAATTCTTTAGTTCTTGTTTGTTATAAAAGTATGCTCGAAATTAAGGCAATTTTGCCTAAAAAGAAGGCTATTCTGGTAGTTATGGTTCTTAAATTTTTTTTGCCGTGGTTTATATAGCTGCCGTCTTGGATTTAAACCATAAATATCTATAAAAAAATAACCCTAGCTAAAGGTTGAGCATAGCTAGAACGATAAAGAGTAAAAATAGAAAACTCATAACAAAGAAAATTCCAATTAAAAGAAAGAAGAATTTTAAAAATGTTTTTCCTCTCCCTTGCTGGTAATAATTCCGCATCGCTCTGTACAGGTAGTAAACCCCATAGAGTAATAGAATCCTTTTTATCCAAGTAAAGACTGACCAATTACTCAGGTCATATAACTGATTTGAGGCTATCACAAAGAGGATAATAATAAAAAGGAAGATGTAGTAGTGAATAACAAAAATACTATGGTTAACGTAGTTGTATTCTTTTCTTCTGCTGTACAACAGAAGCAAGAGAAATCCAATTAGGGGTAACGAAACAAAGAGAAATTGAGGGAAACTATGCAAAAATTGATTCAGGCCATCTTCCCACATCTTCTTCTTATTATCCCGATACTTTTCTTCCACTTGGAGTCCTCGTAGTTTAAAGTACTTGATAATAAAATTATCTTTTATCCGGGCAGTATCTTGCTGTTTCTTGTATTCAGCTAAGCTTACTGTGGTGTCAGACGTTGGTTTTTTTGCTGTGTCTGAATTTATTCCTTTGTCTAAATTGGCTGAGTCAATTTGTAGGGCTTTAGTTATGCTTTGTGTGCTATCAGCGCTGTCTTTTTTCCCATCGAAATCAATTCGTATAATGCTACTATCCTGTGAAAGGTTGTCAAGATTACTCTCAGGACTTTTGAAGGTGAAGAGTAAAAGGAAAAAAACGAATGAAGTGAAGATATACATCCGCACAGGATTAAGATAACTTGCTCTTTTCCCAATTCTATACTGAGTAGACAATAGCCCTGGCTTGAATAATAATAGCTTTAAACTCGAGAAAAACTTCCCATCAAAGTGCGTTATATCTTCAAAGAAATGCCTGATAATTTGGCCTAATGATTCTTTAGTTTCGAGATTTTCTTGCCCGCAAATACCACAAAATCTTCCTTGTACAATCGCATTACAATTAAGGCAATTATTATCGTGGCGTATTTTTC
>JBBRHK010000291.1:0-4072 GCA_038222815.1 Chitinophagales bacterium | reverse complement strand
GGCTGGTCTAGTTAGTGCACATCAAACTCTTCGTGAGAAAAACATTTTAGTAATTGGCTGTGATTATCCACTACTGCAGCACGATGATATCGATAGATTTTTAGCTGTAGCAATTGGAGAAAACAAATCGGTAGCTTTTTTTAATGAATCTACTGGCTACTATGAACCTATGTTGGGCTACTATCCTGCCGCTTCCTTAGCGGAGATTGAAATATTAATTACGAAGGAAAAAACATCTTTACAGAAATATCTTATAGAATCTAATGCGCTAAAATTTGTGGATTACGATTGCCTAACTTTACGAAGCGTAGATGATGAAGAGAGCAGCGAGAAAGCAAAACATTACATACAAAGCAAAGAATCGAATGCATAGTGTAGAAATAATAAAGTTTAATATAGAAGGTCATTCTAATCAAGATGATAAAGTTGCCATCGAAGAACCGTTAGAAATTTCGCTTTCATACTTTGAAGAAGAGGCTTTGTTTACCAAGAATATTTCTGTTACTATGCGTACGCCGGGCAATGATCAGTTCTTAGCAATTGGTTTCTTGTTTACAGAGTCAATAATAAAAGATGCTAGCGCTGTGCAGTATGCCAATCATTTTGATGTAGAAGCCAATAGAATAAATGTTGGTCTCCACAAAAATGCAAAACCTTTCTTACAAAATACAGAGCGTAACTTTTATACCACTTCAAGTTGTGGAGTATGTGGTAAAGCTAGTATTGATGCGATTAAAACAGTGTCACAGTTTAAAGGTGCAACAGATTCACTATTCATAAACAATGAAGTATTATATGCTCTACCTCAAAAATTGAGGGAGCAGCAAGTCATATTCGAAAGTACCGGTGGCTTGCACGCTGCGTCTTTATTCAGTAACAGCGGAGATTTTTTAATGTTACAGGAAGATGTAGGAAGGCACAACGCACTAGATAAATTAATCGGCGAGGCTCTAATGAAAGAAATGCTTCCATTGAACAACAGCATTTTGTTGCTCAGTGGCAGAGCTAGCTTCGAGCTGATACAAAAAGCTGCAATGGCTGGCATAAAAATGGTAGTAGCTATCGGAGCGCCATCTAGCTTGGCTGTGCAATTGGCAGAGGAATCTGATATAACGCTTGTCGGATTTTTAAAAAAAGAAAGTTTTAATGTATATACGGGCAAGCAAAGAATTGGCTAGAAGTTGGGTTGCCGTTAGAAGTAATCAACAGTAGACAAAATTTAAAAGAATAGAAAGATGAAAATAAGAATGAAGGGAAACTCCATAAGACTAAGACTTTCTAAAACAGATCTAAGAACTCTGGAAGAAAACCTGATTGTAGAAGAGCAAACCAATTTTGGTAGTAATGCTTTGAAGTATCAGTTAATACCATCTTCTAACCACGAAAATCTTGATGCAGAATTTAATAATGCTATAATTCAAATATTCATACCCGAAACTTTTTCTAAGATCTGGAACAACAATGAAATAGTAAGCCTTGTGTCGCAGAAAGAATTAGGAAATGATGAGCCTCTTCATATCTTAGTAGAGAAAGATTTTCAATGCCTTGATAAAACAACAGAAGACCAAACGGATTTTTTTATAAATCCTAATACATCTTGTAAATGACAAACGATAAAAATAAAGAGCAGCCAGCAGCGGAAAACCCTGAGGTATTTAGAAAGCTGAAACAAGGAGAAATTTATACAGTGGTAGCAGGCATTCCAGCTGTAGTGTCTGCTTTAAAAATGACTTTTGCAGAAGCAGGAGTAATTAGAGGCGGGAAAGCTTTGCTAAAGCTAAATCAGAAAGATGGATATGATTGTCCGAGTTGTGCTTGGCCTGACCCCGATGATGATCGTTCTGGCGTTGCAGAATATTGTGAAAATGGCGCAAGAGCAGTTGCAGAGGAAGCAACCACAAAAAAAATAGGAGCAAAGTTTTTTAAGGAAAACTCCGTTGAAGATTTAGCAAAATTAGACGACTACGACATTGGAGGTAAGGGAAGAATTTCTCAGCCGATGTATTTACCAGCAGGAGCTAGCCACTACGAGCCAATAGAATGGGATGCGGCTTTTTCATTAATCGCCAAGCAACTTAATGAGCTTGCTTCACCAGACGAAGCGATTTTCTACACTTCTGGTCGTACAAGCAATGAGGCAGCATTCTTATACCAGTTATTTGTAAAAGCATACGGCACTAACAATATGCCCGACTGTAGCAATATGTGCCACGAAAGCACTTCTACGGCGCTCGGAGAATCATTGGGATTGGGAAAGGCTTCTGTTAAATTAGAAGACTTTTATGAAGCTGAAGTCATCATCATAATGGGACAAAATCCTGGCACTAATCACCCCCGAATGCTTACCGCATTACAAAAAGGAAAGCGAAATGGTGCTACTATTATTTCTATAAATCCATTACCAGAAGCAGGTTTGATGGGATTTAATAATCCACAACAAGTAAAAGGCATTCTTGGAATAGACTCCGCACTCACCGATATTTTCTTACAAGTAAAAATAAATGGTGACCTACCTTTATTGCAAGCCATAGAAAAATTACTTTTAGAAAAAGAAGCATTATCACCTGGTTCTGCAATAGATAAAACATTTATAGAAAAAAACACACAAGGCTTCGAAGCTTTACAAGAGCATTTATTGTCTCTTGATATAAAAGAGCTTTCTAAAATGTGTGGCATTGATGAAGCCCAACTGAATGAAGTCGCAACATTGCTTCAATCAAAATCAAAAATTATTATTTGCTGGGCAATGGGACTAACCCAACATAAGAACTCTGTACATACCATCAAAGAAGTTGTAAATCTACTTTTACTAAAAGGTAGTATTGGTAAGCCTGGCGCAGGTACTTGTCCTGTGCGAGGGCACAGCAATGTGCAGGGCGATAGAACGGTTGGCGTATTTGAAAAACCTAGTCAGGAGTTATTAGATTCTATAGAAAAATATTATGGTTTCCGACCACCGCAAGAACACGGCTTAGATACAGTGAAAAGTATCAAAGCGATGCACGAGGGAAAAGCAAAAGTGTTTTTTGGGCTTGGTGGAAATTTTTTATCAGCAACGCCAGATACGAATTACACTGCAGAAGCTATGCGCAAATGTTCACTCACTGTTCACGTTTCTACCAAACTCAATCGAAGTCATTTAGTACACGGAAAAGAAGCGATCATTTTACCTTGCCTTAGTAGAAGTGACAAAGATTTTACAGGAGGTAAGCAACAGTTTGTAAGCTGTGAAAATACTACAGGAGTAGTGCAGATGAGCAAAGGAGTGCTAACGCCAGTTTCGGAAGACCTGAAGAGTGAGCCAGCAATTGTTTGCGAATTGGCAACTGCGGTTCTTGGAGATAAAAGTCCGATAAACTGGAGTAAATTTTTAACGGATTATGATCTAATCCGTACAGATATTGAAAAGGTATTGCCAAAGATTTTTATAAATTATAATGAGCAGGTAAAAAAGCCCGGCGGATTTTATTTACCCAATCCTAATAGAGACCAACAGTTTAAAACGGATATCGGAAAAGCAAAATTTAATGTAGCAATAGCCACACCTCAAAAACTACAAGCGGATGATTTGAGTATGATGACTATTAGAAGTCATGATCAATTCAACACTACTATTTATGGATTGAACGACAGGTATCGAGGAATATACAATGAGCGTCGAGTAATTATGATGAATCAAAAAGATATGACTGACCGAGGCATTGCGGAAAAAGAAGTGTTAGACATTTTTAATTTTCACAACAATATAGAAAGAGTTGCACATAAATTTATCGCTTTAGCTTATCCAATTCCTCAAGGTTGTTGCGCTACTTATTTTCCTGAAACCAATGTCTTAGTGCCAATAGATAGTGTTGCAGATTACAGCGGCACACCTACATCAAAACTTGTGGTGGTTAAAGTAAAAAAGCATAATGCCTAGGGAAATAGTTAAAGGCAAATCACAAAAATGCAATATTAAAAGCTTTTCAACTTTATCATTAACCCTTCTTTTTGAGTGTGCCGTAAATGGCTAACAATATTCTATAATCATCTGCCACCCATTCACCGGTACTGCCACCACTAATGGAAGATT
>JBBRHK010000290.1:0-4079 GCA_038222815.1 Chitinophagales bacterium | reverse complement strand
TAAAGCATCAATGATCTTCACAGTCGTTTCTATGCCAATATCTGCACTTACTAGCGCATCTTCGATATCATCAAGCACAGACTCATCTACAGTACTCTTTCCAGCAATTGCTTTACTAATTTTACTTAGAAATCCTTCTCTTGTCTTCTGAAGGCCAGTATCGATAGTTTCTTGTTGTTCTTTTTTACCGAAGAGTTTTTTAAAAAATGCCATAATTGCCTTTTCTATTATTGAATGATATTCACTCTATTTTTTCTAAAGAAATAGAGTTACAAATGTAATTGTTACTAGAGGTTATTAACAAAAAAAACTGCCTTCGCTAGGAAGACAGTTTCAATAATTATTTTAAACCGCAAAGTATAAAGTATTAAGAACCTAGAAATTCTTTCACTTTATCCTTATGTACGATAGACTCTTTAAAAGTGTATGCGCCAGTTTTTTCGCTGCGTACTGCACGAATTACTTTTGACCAGTTCTTTGCTTCTGCAGCCGCTTTAAGATCTTTTACCTTTGCGTTCTTTGATGCTGATTTTGCCATTTGTATTTATTTAAAATATTGTAATATAAAAGTTTGAAGAAACAAATTACTTGATTTCTTTATGCACCGTTACTTTTTTCAAAATTGGATTAAACTTTTTCAACTCCATTCTTTCTGGAGAGTTCTTCTTGTTTTTAGTAGTGATGTATCTACTTGTACCAGGCATACCGCTTGTTTTGTGCTCTGTGCACTCCATTATAACCTGTACCCTGTTTCCTTTCTTTGCCATTTGTATTGTATTTTAAAAAATATTTATTTTATTGAAGCTACAACTAGATTTTCACTCCGTTTGCTCTCATTTCTTTTACTACAGAAAGTAATCCGTTCTTGTTAATAGTACGGATAGCTTCGCTAGATACCTTAATAGTTACCCACTTATCTTCTTCCGCTATGAAATAACGCTTAGTTTGCAAGTTTGGTAAAAAACGACGCTTTGTTTTGATATTAGAATGCGATACCTTATTTCCTGTAATTGGTTTCTTTCCGGTAAGCTGACATACTCTGGCCATAATCCTTTTTTATTTTTGGACGGCAAAAGTACAGAAATTATCTTATAAACGAATAATAATTACAGCATTTTATTTACCCGCATCAAAATTATATTATTCCAATTGAAAATCAATTGTTTAACTCAGCATTTCACTCGATAAAACTTCTCTTTTTCGTTTCAATTGCCACTCTCTTGCCATTTGTAAAATTACAGCCAACATTATTATGGACAATCCTATATAAAATCCGCTATTGAGTAGCTGCCCTTCTTTAAAAAAAATGAAACTTAAAATGATACCATATACAGGCTCTAAATTATAGCTCAAGTTAGAGGTAAAAGCAGAGAGTTTTTTCAGGGCATTGAGCTGTAAATCAAAGCAATAAACAGTACAAACCGAAGCTAATATAAAAAGCCACCCAAAATCTGCTAACGTAGGTAAATAGCTATCTGCCTTAAAATAGTGTAGGTAAACTGGCAGCAATAAAGTAAGGCATAGAAAACCACCACTCAACTCATATAATGTAAGCGTTCTAGGATGGTGTTTTGTGAGTAGTTGCTTGTTTAATATCGGGAAAATAGAACTTCCAAGTGCGGAAAATATCCCAAAGATGATCCCTAAGGCATATTGTTTATGAAAATCGAAAATGATATAAATGCCGATGATGGCAAGAATTCCTAGAATCAACTCCGCTAATACAATCTTCTTCCTAAGAAAAAGAGGCTCTAGAATAGCTGTAAAGAAACCGCTAGCACTCAGGCATACCAACCCTACAGACACCGTGGCGTATTTGATGCTTCCATAAAATGCCACCCAGTGAAAAGCTATCACGAACCCAACAGCTACCAATTGCAAAGTATCTTTTAGGCTCAGCTTCGTAAGCTTCTTTTGCAATCCCATAATCACCAAAAGAATTACTGCTGTAAATAGCATTCTGTACCATACCAGTAGGGCTTCATTGAGGCTAATAAGCTTACCTAGAATGGCTGTGAAGCCTGCCAAGAAGATAGCGAGGTGTAATTGAAGGAAAGCTTTTTTCATATAATTGCAGCGAAGATAAAATATACCGACTATATTTATTCTACCGTCCAATTCCGCTATCGCTGCATTGTACAGTGAATAAATTATTTCGGCATTATACCATAGAATTTATTGGACTACATAGAGCTTACATTTGATATTACCTTCTCTGCATTCGCCTATTTTCAGTCAAGTGCAGATATAGAAATAGGTAGCAACAACTTTTAAATTTACTAGTAAATCTCTAACAGGAAACGAACGAAGGCAATGCTGCTATTGGCAATAATCCTATCCGTACATTCGCGGTTTCTATACAGCTGGCTTATGTTTATGCTGTAGGCATCATAACTATTTATAAGTCGCCGATACTTTAGAGAGGTTTCATACGTTCTTTAATTCTATTACGGCAGTTATAATCTGTGATGGTTATACCTTTTTTAAAAGCAATCCTTAATGAAATTTCTTTTTCTCCTTTTTATATTCCCACTAAGTTTAGCTGCGCAGCCTGTTACCGTATCTCCTAAACAAATTGTTGGTGTATGGAAGGGATATTTTACTACAACAGAAATGAGGGTTCCTTATGAGCTTATTTTCAGCGAAGAGAATGGCAAAATTACAGGTTGGTCTTTTACAAGTTTTTCTGTGCAAGGTGAAGATATCGTTTCTATGAAAAAACTAGTTGTAAGTATTAAGGGAAATGTTGTTACAGAAGATGATAATGATGTGTACAATAATTTTCCGAAGAAACAGCTCCAAAAAATTAAGCAAGTAAACACATTAATCCTTGAGGAATCCATTGCTACATCAAAACTTACAGGCACATTTGAAACCAGCACACCTCGTTCTTTAAGGCCTGCAAAAGGCACCGTTATTTTAGAAAAGGTAAACATCCCTGATAGCTCTAAGCTTCTTGCTAAGATGGATGAACTAGGTCTTGCACGCAGTCTTTCTTTTTCTTTAAGTGCAGCACCTATTAAGGAGAAGGAACTGGCTTTAACAGTCGTAACTGAAAAACCAGTCCAAGAAACAACGTTGATACCATTGGTAAGCCCTAAAACGTTAAACGTAGATACGGTAGCTACTTCAAGCGATGATGAGCTTATTAATGCAGCACCGGTATATATCTTAACGACTAGTTCCATTGCTTATAAAACTATAGTGCCTATAATTAAAAATAAGCCAAAGCCTGTCTTATATATAGCATTAAAAAATCTTAAACTGGCTGTTTCTGAAAAACCAATTGCCAAATCTGTACCTGCGCCAGCAGAAACTGTTACAGCTGCGATTGTAGCCAAATCTGCAGCAACTCCTCCTGTGACGAAAGTCAAAATAATTGAACCCACTGTAAAAACAACAGCGCCAACTATACCATCCAAGCCCCGAACGGAAGCAATTGTGGCCAAACCGCCAGTGCCTGCACCTGTAGCTAAGGCCAAAGTAGTTGAACCTGTTGTTAAACCAACAGCTCCGCCTATTGCCGTGGCAAAACCTGTACCAACCAAGTTGCCAGATAATGTTGCGATAGCTCCGGACATTGATCTTAAAAATAGAAAAATAGAAATCATTGACGACCTTACCATAACCGCAGATAGCCTTACTTTTACCTTGTATGATAACGGTACGGTAGATGGCGATACGGTTAGTATCATATTGAATGGTAAAACCATTGTATCCCGTCAAGGATTAACCACTAAACCTTTTACAAAAACCATTTATCTCACCAAGGATATGGGAGATTCCGTTCAGCTGATTATGTATGCAGAAAACCTCGGTAGCATAGCACCCAACACAGGCTTGAGGATTATTAATTTTGATAAGAAGAGAAGGGAAGTAAGATTCTCTGGAGACCTTAGTAAAAATGCTGCTATTACGTTACGGAGGAAGGAGCAGGAATAGTTTTTTTTTGAAAATGACGTGTGAGAAAAAAGATGGAGCTATAAGAAATTCAATTCATCGGCAGGTTAACATGTCTTGACCTTTCGGTAATACTAAGGCTCAGCAATTACATATTTGATGAGGTTGTAGGTGTAGAG
>JBBRHK010000289.1:0-4088 GCA_038222815.1 Chitinophagales bacterium | reverse complement strand
CACTACAAAGAAATGAAAGTTGTGGTGGTCACTTTAGGGAAGAAAGCCAAACAGAAGATGGAGAAGCTCAAAGGAACGATGAAGAGTATAGTTATGTTTCAGCTTGGGAATATAATCCTACTGGAGATTGGACGCTAAATAAAGAACCACTCACATTTGAAGTAGCTAAGCCAACACAAAGAAGTTATAAATAATATTAAGAAAAAATACCATAATTATTACCTATGGAGCACTATAATATGAACCTCACGCTTAAAGTGTGGAAACAAAAAAATTCTAAAAGCAAAGGAAACTTTGAAACGTATTCTGTGAAAGATATTTCCTCTGAGATGAGTTTCTTAGAGATGTTTGATGTACTGAATGAGCAATTGATTACAGATGGCAGTGAACCTATTGCCTTCGACCACGATTGTAGAGAAGGAATCTGTGGGTCTTGCAGTATGTATATTGATGGACAACCACACGGTCCTTGGCAGCAGAATACAACTTGCCAATTACACATGAGGGCGTTTAAAGATGGTGATACCATCGTAGTAGAACCATGGCGCAGTAAGGCTTTTCCGGTACTTAAAGATCTAATGACGGATAGAAGAGCTTTTGATAGAATCATTCAAGCTGGAGGATTTATTAGTGTAAATACTGGTAACCCAGTTGATGCCAATGCAATACCTGTAGATAAGAAGAACAGTGATGAGGCTTTTATGGCTGCAGCATGTATAGGCTGTGGTGCTTGTGTAGCTGCTTGTGTAAATGGTAGTGCGATGTTATTCACCAGTGCAAAAGTGAGTCAGTTAGCTTTGCTTCCTCAAGGTGGGCCAGAAAGAGAATCTCGAGTGATGAATATGGTAGCACAAATGGATAAAGAAGGATTTGGTAATTGTAGTAATACTTATGCCTGTGAAGCGGAATGTCCTAAAGGCATTTCAGTAGCAAATATAGCTCGGTTGAATAGAGAATACATTCACGCTGGTTCAACTAGCGAAGGGTAATTCTATAAAAAGATAAATTATTTACAACAGGCTTTTCTAGATAGAAAAGCCTGTTTTTTTTTAAATATCGAAGATAAAATTTAAAAAATATCGTTTATCAGATAGTAAAAGCAACAATTTGGTTAGTTTTTCTCTCTTTAAGGTAAATTACAGTCTACTAAGTAAAGGATAGAACTCAAATAACTATTGAAATTACCTATAAAATATCTTTTCCTAGCCTTCTCCATTTTGATGTGGCAAGGAAGTTTTGGTCAATCTAACCTAATAAAAAAATGGGTTAAATTACCAAGTAATGCTGTCAGAATAGATACTAACGCTATTGTACCTAATACCCTTCTTATTTCTGGTTATCAGTCGACTGCCGATTATATTGTCAATGATTTTGAAGCAACAATTTTCTGGAAGTCAACCTTGAGACCAGACAGCATTTTAGTAACCTACCGTAGATTCCCATATAGCTTTACACAAAAGAAATACAAATACGATTACGATAGTATCAAATTCAATTTCTTAGCAGATAGACCATTTAAGGCAAAAACTAGCAAAACTCAAGAAGAAAAAATAATCGATTTCGGTACACTAAAGACTGAAGGTAGCATTGGCAGAGCCATCGCATTTGGCAATAGTCAAGATGCCGTAGTAAACAGCACGATGAATTTACAAATAAGTGGCTTTATTGGAGATAGTTTAGAGCTTACTGCTGCTGTATCTGACAATAAAATTCCCATACAGCCAGATGGCAATACACAAGACCTAAGAGAATTCGATAGAATTTTTATGCAAGTAAAAAAGAAAAACTGGCAACTTAATTTAGGTGACATAGATATTAGGCAAGACAAGAACTATTTTCTCAAATTCTATAAAAGGTTACAGGGAGCCTCTTTTCAAACTAGTGATAAGATAGGAAAAAACATTACTAATAACCTACTAGTTTCTGGCGCAATAGCCAAAGGGAAATTTACAAGAAACATCCTTACTCCACTAGAGGGAAATCAAGGGCCATATAGACTTGTAGGAGCAAATAATGAATTATTCTTTGTTGTGCTGCCCAATACAGAGAGGGTATATGTAGATGGAGTACTTATGCAAAGAGGGGAAGATCAAGATTATATAATTAACTACAACACAGCCGAAGTAACTTTTACACAGCGCTTACTCATCACTAAAGATTTAAGAATTCAAATTG
Organism: Chitinophagales bacterium; assembly: GCA_038222815.1. Classification (GTDB taxonomy): domain Bacteria; phylum Bacteroidota; class Bacteroidia; order Chitinophagales; family Chitinophagaceae; genus Ferruginibacter. The sequence goes on along the minus strand of JBBRHK010000289.1, from coordinate 1,913 downwards.
AATTTGAATACGCTGACAGGAATTTTTTAAATAGCCAATTGTATTTATCCAATGAGATTAAAATCAATAAGAAAACAAATATTTATCTAGGTGCTTATTCTAATAAGGATGCGCAGAATAGCAGTATAGACCAAGTGTTGAGTAATGAACAAAAGCAATTTTTATCTACGGTAGGAGATAGTATCAGCCAAGCATTTTTTGCAGATGTGAATTTGGATACCATAACAGCGGGAAAGGTTTTGTATAGAAAATATGATACGCTTGTCAATGCTGTTTTATATCCAATATATATACAATCCAATGATAGTAATTTAGATTTATTTACTGTTTCCTTTAGTTTTCTAGGACAAGGAAAAGGCAATTATAGGCAAGTGCAAAATGCTACAAACGGAAGAGTGTTTACTTGGGTACGACCATCTGCTAATAGTCTTCCACAAGGAGATTGGGAACCAGTAATACTACTGGTAACTCCTAAGCAATTACAAGTCTTTACAGTAGGTGGAGATCATAAAATTACTGATAGACTAAAGTTATCTGCAGAAATAGGAATGAGTAACTATGATTTAAATCTATTTTCTGCAAAAGATAAAAATAATGACAGAGCAACTGCAGGTAGGGTTTCTCTTGAAGATAGTGCAAGGCCGATAAGGCTACTTCAAAAGAAATTAAAGATTAGTAATACTATTGGTTACGAGTATGTATCGGAGCGATTTAAACCACTAGAGCGGCTGAGAAATATTGAGTTTTACAGAGATTGGGGACTAGATTTTAATGCAGCCTTTGCCAATGAAAGAATTATAAATTACTCTACCAAGGTAGTAGATTCTTTAAAAAACTATGTACAATTATTTGCAAGAAATTATAATAGATCAGATTCTTACAATGGCTATAAGCAAGGTATCACTGCCTCTAACAACATAAAGGGATTTGTAGTAAGCACGGCTAGCACCTTCACACAATTCAATTCTAATTTATTCAAGGGAAGCTTTACAAGACCAAATCTTGACTTGAAAAAAACCTTCACCAAATTTAGCAACGTACAATTAGGTTTAAATTATCAGGCGGAAAAGAATATAACAAATTACATAGCTAATGATTCACTCACGCCGCTTAGTTTTAGCTTTGTTACTTATCAAGCCTCACTAAAATCTGACGTAAGAAAATTAAATAAGTATGGCGTAAGTTTCTTTCAACGTACAAATAAATTCCCATTCTTAAATAAGCTAATCGCATCAGACAGAGGTAATAATTATAATTTCTTTGCAGAACTTTTAAAAAATCCTGGTCATCAAGTAAAGTTTAATATCACTTATAGAACGTTGGAGTTACTCAATAATCTGAATAGAAATATTAAAGCAGATCACAGCCTCTTAGGTAGAGCAGATTATAATGTGATGGCATTGAAGGGGTTTGTTTCTGGGAATGTGTTGTATGAAATAGGAAGCGGACAGGAGCAAAAAAGAGAATTTAGTTATGTGCAAGTGCCAGCTGGGCAAGGACAATATACTTGGATAGACTATAACAATAACGGAGTACCAGAGCTTAATGAATTTGAAGAAGCAGTTTTCCAAGATCAGAAAAAATATCTTAGAGTATATTCTCCAAGTCAGCAATTTGTAAAAGCAAATTACATCCAATTCAACTATAGCCTTAGCCTCGATCCTAGGTCATTATACAATACTAAACCAACTGAGGGATTAGCTAAAGTTCTGTACAACGTAAGTTTAAATTCATCGCTTCAAAAAAGTATAAAAAATATTGCTGATAATAATTTTTTATTTAACCCATTTCCTAAAGTCTTTATTGACACAAGCTTATTGGCGCTGAGTTCATTTGTATCTAACACAATTTTCTATAATCGCACCAGTACTAAGTGGGGGATAGATTTTACACAGGCTAACAATGCCAATAAA
>JBBRHK010000288.1:0-4093 GCA_038222815.1 Chitinophagales bacterium | reverse complement strand
TGGTAGCTACTCCTCCGCTTTTGCTTATATCTCCTTTCCAGCTTGTATTGTACCAATGCCCACGAGAGGTTATATATTTCAAATTTATATTGTATTTTTTACCAGACTTATCAGCTGCTATCTTTTCTTTCAAAGCAATGATAGCAGGGTGCAATCTTAGTTGCAAAATAGTATAGATATTTTTTCCTGTTTCTTGCTCTAGCTCCATTAATGCATCAATATTCCATGGATTCAACACGATAGGTTTTTCGCAAATAACATCGGCACCATTTTTCAATCCGAACCTTATATGTGAATCGTGTAAATAGTTGGGCGAGCATACTGAAAAAAAATCGACAGGTAGTCCTTGTCTTTTCAATTTATCTATATGCCTATCAAACCGTTCAAATTCTATAAAAAAGTCTGCTTCTGGGAAATAACTATCTAAAATTCCGACAGAGTCATGCTTATCGATTGCCGCCAACATATTATTGCCTGTATCTTTTATAGCTTTCATATGGCGAGGTGCTATATACCCACCCGCTCCTATTAAAATAAAATTCTTCATTTACCTATTTAATCCTTGTTACCGATCCCTGTTCTAGTTTATATTCTTGATTGCTTTCTACACAAACTGCTTTTCCTGCTTCGTCAAAGTTTAGCTTATGGCCATATTCGCTCATCCACCCTTTTTGCCTCGCAGGATTACCCACCATTAAAGCAAAGGCGGGTACATCTTTAGTTACCACGGCTCCTGCACCTATAAAACAATATTCCCCCAATGTGACGCCACACACAATTGTTGCATTTGCACCAATCGAAGTGCCTTTTTTTATCAAAGTCGTTTTGTATTCCTCTTTCCTTGACACTGCACTTCTAGGATTGATGACATTCGTAAGTACCATACTCGGGCCTAAAAAAACATCATCTTCACAAATCACACCTTCATATATGCTTACATTGTTTTGTACCCTTACATTATTGCCCAATACTACCTTTGGAGATACTACAACATTTTGACCAAAATTACAGTTCTTGCCAACTATACAACCTTTCATCAAGTGGCTAAAATGCCACACTTTGGTACCCTGTCCTATCACACAGCCCTCATCTACATAAGATGATTCGTGTACAAAATACTCAGTTTCTGATTTCATTACTTAGTTGTTTTTACTTCCCCTGTTGTCATAGCTTTTCAGTGATGTCATAACCTTTGACCACTTTAAGCAAGAGCTCCAAAAATAGCTTAACCACCCATTTTCGCTGCAAATATATTGCATTCGCATTCGTTACTTGCTATTTTACTCGTTTGAGCGAACACAAGTCGATTATATGAAATGGTAAAGGAAATACAAAACTACGCTCTAAAGCATAACAACTAGAATTTTCTGATACTAAATCTTCTCTGCCAAAGTCAACTTTTACCTGAGAGTTTGAAATAACATTAGTAATATGGCTGTTTTAACAAATATTCAAAACTGCTATTTTCCAGCTACTTTCTTTAGATATTCACCATAACCACTCTTCTTCAACCCTTCTGCTAGTACAGCTAATTGAGCAGCAGTAATAAAGCCCATCCGGTATGCAATTTCCTCTGGACAACCGATCTTTAATCCTTGTCTTTTTTCTATCACCCTTACATATTCACTTGCATCGCTGAGGCTTTCAAAAGTGCCAGTATCTAACCAGGCAAAGCCACGATCAAGTACGGCCACTTTTAATTTCTTTTCTGCTAAGTAAATAGCATTTACTGTAGTGATTTCATATTCTCCTCTCTCGCTAGGAGCTATCTCTTTTGCAATTTTTACCACAGAGTTGTCGTAAAAATAAAGGCCAGGAACGGCATAGTTGCTTTTAGGATTCACAGGCTTCTCTTCAATACTAAGTGCATTGAAATTATCATCAAAATCCACCACTCCGTAACGCTCTGGATCACTCACTGGGTAAGCAAAAATAGTGGCCCCTTCTGCGGCTGCGCTCTGTTGCAACAACTTACTAAAACCACTTCCGTAAAAAATATTATCGCCTAGCACGAGTGCTACTTTATCATCGCCTATAAAACTTTCTCCTATAACAAATGCTTGTGCAAGTCCATTGGGCACTTCTTGTTTTGCATATTGAATATCGCAACCCCATTGTGAGCCGTCGCCCAAGAGTCTTTTAAATTGCTCTTGGTCTTCTGGCGTAGTAATGATCAAAATTTCTTTTATTCCAGCTAGCATCAACGTACTTAGCGGATAATAAATCATTGGCTTATCATAGATTGGCATTAACTGCTTACTTATTCCCATCGTGATGGGGTAGAGTCTTGTGCCGGAGCCACCTGCGAGGATTATTCCCTTCATTAAATTAGTTTAGAGTTTAGTGTTTAGGGTTTTGGGTTTTGGTCAATTGCGATTTTCTTAGGGCCGCTATTTGTGAAGTAATTATTTCAATTTTCTGTCGAGCCATTTCATAATCTTCTTTTGAGATAAATAAGAGATCATTTGCAATAATAAGATGATTTAATAACTCAATTGTACTACTATATGCAACTGTGCTAAAATAAGCTTGATCTTTAGGCGTACTTCTTGAACTTCCTTCTGCAATATTTGCAGCTATTGAAGTAGTACAACGTCTAATTTGAGAAGTGAATCCAAATTTTTCATCTGGTGGAAAATTCTTCGTAGCAATATAAATAAATCTTGACAACTCCCTCGCATTTTGCCAACAATCCAATTTTTCAAAAGAATATGTTTTCATAAGTCAATATTATCATTTCAGTTCTAAACATAAATAAAAGAATTTATAGCTATAGCGTTTTTGAATTATAAAATTCTTAGCAAGACTATAAAAAATTTAGAGATACGAGAAGTTTTTGGAGAAAAACACAGCTAAATACCGCCAGTCTAAACCCTAAACCCTAAGCCCTAAACTAACCACCGTACATTTCCTCATAATACCCCTTATACGCTCCGCTCGTCACATCATTCAACCAGCTCTCATTCGCTAAATACCAATCAATTGTCTTGTCTATTCCTTCTTCAAATTGTAAAGACGGCACCCAGCCTAGTTCTTCTTGAAGCTTTGCTGCATCTATCGCATAGCGTAAATCGTGGCCAGCACGATCGGTTACGTAGGTGATGAGTTTTTCTGATTCGCCGGCGGCTCTACCAAGTTTGCTATCCATTTGGCGGCAAATTTCTTTTACGAGAGCGATGTTTGTCCATTCGTTATGGCCCCCAATATTGTAGGTTTCTCCGATTTTTCCTTGATGGTATATGAGATCGATGGCTGCTGCGTGGTCTTCTACAAATAACCAATCTCTTACATTCTCTCCTTTACCGTAAATAGGCAAAGGTTTGTTATTGATGATATTGTGAATGCAAAGGGGAATTAATTTTTCTGGAAAATGGAAAGGACCATAATTATTACTGCAATTACTAATTTTTACTGGCATCCCGTAAGTGTGATAGAATGCTCTGACAAAATGATCAGAACTTGCTTTAGACGCCGAGTAGGGGCTGCGTGGGTCGTACGAAGTTTCTTCTGTAAACATACCCGTTTCACCAAGACTACCATACACTTCATCTGTAGAAATATGGTAAAAGGTTTTTCCTTCAAAATTACCTGACCAAGATTCTTTGGCCGCTTGTAATAGTGACGCTGTTCCAAGAACATTCGTATGCACAAACGCTAGTGGATCAGTGATAGATCTATCTACGTGGCTCTCTGCAGCACAATGCAACACTCCCGCAAATTGATATTTAGCAAAAAGCTCCCTCAACATAGGTAAGTCTGTAATATCTCCTTTTACAAAAGTATAATTAGGAAATGCTTCTATTTCTTTGAGGTTTTCTAAATTACCTGCATAGGTAAGTTTGTCAAGATTTACAATGTGATAATCCTGATATTTTTTTACGAAAAGCCTTGTAAGGTGGGAGCCAATAAACCCTGCTCCGCCTGTAATAAGTATAGTTTGCATCCAATGTTGTTTTAGGATGGCAAATTTACATTTTTTAACCTGAAGTTTTATGCACTAAACCGTTGCAGAACCGCTAAAAGCCTGATACACATTTTTGATGCCGTCTTGCAATGAAATAGTAGGTTGCCAGCCCAAAGCTTTTATTTTTGA
>JBBRHK010000287.1:0-4104 GCA_038222815.1 Chitinophagales bacterium | reverse complement strand
AAGATTCAGGTATCTAAAACTAATACCTGCTTTCAAAGAATGCTTTTGAGCGTATACTAAATCATATTGCAGGTTTCCATAAATATTAGTCTGCTTCGCATCGTATTTTACAGTGCCAAAAAATGATTTTTGATCTTGATGAAATGAAGAGGCGTATAAAGTTACTTTATGATTGTCGTTGAGTCGATATGCAGCCTTTGCCCACACTTCTGGTTGATTGATGTTTATAGTTTGCCCGTAGATATTAGTACTGCCCTTGTCATTTGCAGAATTATAATTTGTTTGCCCACCCACTCGATTTTCGTTTAAGAAACGAACGCCAATTTCACTACTCCATCCCCAATCATTTTCATTCCCATATTTCCATTTATTAAAAAACATATAGCGCTTAAGCTGCGGTAAGTCGAGAAAGTTATCTTTGTCTCGGTCTATTTTGTTGGCAGGTTGTACGGTATGAAAGGCAGTTAAGTTGCTCCATTTTCCTTTCTTGATAGCATAATTAGCATTTAAATGCTTTTCTAAAAAGCTGTTCATGTACACATTTAGCAACAACTTATCAGTGTGGTCAGGATCTTTAGTCTCCACATTAATTTGTCCACTTATGCTTTCATATCCTTGCAAAACACTGTTGGCGCCTTTTGCTATGTAAATGTTATCTACCAATGTTCCAGGAATTCCACTAATACCATAAGTGTAAGAAAGGCCCTGTATCATAGGGAATCCATCAATTAAAACTTGATTATAGATACCCGACAAGCCAAGAATTCGAAGTTCCTTCGAGTTCGTTATCACATTGGTAGTTTGTGGTTGTACTGTCGTTTGAGTTTCAAAACAGCCGGCTAAATCACAACAGGCGGCCTTACGTAATTCCGTTTGAGTAATAATTTCCGTTTTTATCAATGAGCGGTTAGACATAATTATTCCGTCTCGTTGCCCTTGAATAATTACTCCATTTAATTTTTTGGTTTCATTTAATTTAACTTCAACGACTGTTTGGTTAGTAATTTCTATCGTGTCTGAAGTATACCCAACAAAACTGACAACGAGTTTTTTATCGCTGATGTTCTGAGTGGTAATTTCAAAATCCCCATTATCGCTTGTCGTTGTGCCGGTCGTTGTGCCGAGCCAATAAACGCTTGCCCCTGCTAGAGCCTTTTTTTTATTGTTGGTTACTTTTCCTAAAATCGTTTGTGCAGAAATGCCAAAAGGGAACAGTAAACCAACAAAGAATATAAATATCTTCATTGTTTAAATATTAAATAACAAGGAGAGGCTTGCTCGGCTGAGTAAGCTTCTCCATATTAGTAGATTACTGTTTAATTTTGTAGGGTCTGTCGTTTGGGTTTTTGCAACCAGCTGTATTTTCTATAGCTGAATTAATCTCTTTCTCAGAAACCAATGTAGGATTAAATTCTATGACAAACGATGATGTTGGCCCCATTTTTCCAGTTTTGCAACTACTTACTCCATTTAATTCTGCTACATTAGCAGAGATTGTTTTCAAGTCAGTAGAACAAGTGATACCCTTTACTTTAAGAGTAACTGTTTTTGTATTATCGGTTGATTGTGAAAATGCCGTGCTTGTAGATGCAGCCCATACGATAAGGGCCAAAACCAATGATTTTATAAATTTCATTTTTTTGATTTTAGATTGTTAACCATAAATAATTAGTGCCCAAGGATTGTAAGGGCAAAAGTCAAATACTGTTAAGCAATTCTAGGCGGTTGCCAAAAATCAGAAGCAAATTGAGAACAAAAAGCAGATTGGTAAGTGAAGTTTAGTTTTACTAAAACAACTGGAAAGGAGAGTTCAATAGAAGGTTTAGTGTCACAATGCAGAACAAACAAACCGCAGCTCTGAAAAGGATTACAAGCCCCTCCATCACAATTGTCTTTTTCTTGTTGTTGGTTAGCTGGCAATTTATTATTGGTAACGGGCTTGCATTCCCCAGCACAACAACCGCTTTCGGTGTTGATCTGCATCGACACATAATCTATCCCAGGTTTTACGGCCAGGAATAAAATAGTGGTTGCCAATAAGAGTGTGATTACCTTCATTACTTGGTAAAGATATTGTTTTTACTATAAACCATTTATCTGTTTTAGATAAATGCAGTGTTTTGATTTTGTCTATTTTTAAAAGAAAATCACATTTCGGTACCGCAAGTAAAGCCATATTTAGACAAATTACTCAAAGGGGAAAATAGTTAGATAGTATACAAACTAAGAAACTGATTTACGGTGTAAGTTTTGTGCTAGAGTATACTTGTAGCCAGTTCTAATTTACTCCACAGTTTTACCTTCTCCATACATACTTATTAATTCTTGCAATGTATCCTTTAATTGTCCAGACGCTTCATCAAAATAGTCGTCTTTCACTTTTTTAGAAGCCTTATTGTCTGTTGATTTTTTTATGGAAGACTGTACAGACTCCAATGCATCAAAAAAAGGAGGAATATTAGTTTCGTAAAATGAATTAATTCCTTCGATGCCTATCAAGATGTCCTCGTATTGGCTTACAATGTCATTAATCTCTTTCACATTATCAAGAGAATGTCTTCTAGGAATCCGATCAAATAATTCTGAAAGAGCAGTTGAGGTTGAATCCATTTACGTAGAATTTATTTTGAACAAATTTAAGGGAAATGACCGCTAAACTTTGAGAATTGTAGAGTCTTACTGATGGATTTGCTCCAACTAAGCGAGATTCTATTTCAATGTGTCTTCCATATAACTTGGTAAGATCATTTACTAATTTACTCAGTATGTACACCCAATATTTTAGTGAATTACGAAAATACTGAGGTTTCTTTTGATGTTTTAAATAGGTCATAAGGGAAACTCGTTGACGGGAGTAATGAAATATACACCATAAGCTTGTAGAGCTTTGTCTCTATTACCCACATTAGATGAAATTAGGAAGGCGCAAAAGAAAATAGGGTTGTTCCTATTGTTGCTCTAGTATCCATTTTAAGAATTCTGCATTTTTTATTTTCTTCCCTACACGAAACAAGGAGTTGTACGTTTCTGCGTTATAATACTTTTTAAGTAAGGTACTTTTCTGTACATTCTCCAGCCGAGAATAGCCGATGGCCCAGCTCATTGTTATTTTTTGATGGGTATCTATGTTTTTATAGAAGTTCTCTTTTAATGCCTCAAAATTTGGAATATCTACTGGGTAAAATTTGGAAGTATCTATTTCAATACGATACGGTCTTCTTGACAATTTTAATTCAGGAGCTGATAGGTCTACACGTTCTTCACCATCTGAATTCTCAAAAAAACCAAAAGATGTTTTTTTAGGAAAGTATTCGCCTAATTCCTGTTCCATCATTCTATTTGCTTCTATCTCATCTTCATAATTCTGAATGGCATCCATATCCGTTTGATTGAGGTACTCAAAATCATTGACTAAAGTGGCGTTGTCAATTTCAAAATTTGGTTCTTCATCGATTATCCAACTCAATAACTCTGCCCTTCTGCTGCTTAAAGCAACATTCTTAAAGTTTTTCTTAGCCCAGTTGCTTATTACAACCGATCGTATTGGATACCTTAAAATCCGATTCAAAATCTGTTCAGACAGGGAGTAATTCAAACAAAGCCACTCTTCTTCCTCTGAACTAAGCTCAACAGCTATTAGAATATTATTACAAAGTCTTCTAGCCTCCTGCAGTTGCTTTTCGGTGAGAAATTTAGCTTCTTCATATACTTTTCTAAATAGGATGAAAAGCAATCTTTTAGTCTCCACTGTATGTTCATAAATCATCACAGGCTCTGAGTCGTAGTAATCTTTTGCGCCAGTTTTGGATGTTGTATGAAAATATTGCTTAATTCTTTCCAATAAGGAAAGTCTGCTAATTCGTTTACTAGTACTCCAATGGTTTATAGTGAGCTCCAAAAGATTATTTAAAACGATAGGGTTAAACTCGTAATATCTAAGAAATTCCCTAACTTTTAGAAAATCTGCATAGGATTTTATTAAATCATCCTTAGGATAAGGACTTTCAATTTCCGTGATGGCTCTTTGTAATTCTAATTTTTTATAATTCATAGAGATTGCCTACACTAAAGTTTTCTAATAATAGTACCCGTAAGTTAGTGTTA
>JBBRHK010000286.1:0-4115 GCA_038222815.1 Chitinophagales bacterium | reverse complement strand
GTTACAAAAGCATCCTTACCTTAATATTGAATATTTGGGGATTTTGGTAGATTCTACGAACGTATTAGTTAAAAATTCACCGTTAAGAATTAAAAAAATTAGACAGGCAATCAACTTTGCTATTGATAAAAGAAAGATGATGCTTTACCTTAGAAACTCAATTGGCACAGCAGCCGTAAATGGATTTGTACCGCCGGGATTACCGTCATTCTCTAATGACATTATTGGGTATGACTATAATCCTCAAAAGGCTCAGCAATTGCTTACCGAAGCGGGTTTTGGTGCTGGTAAAGGAATGCCAGAAATTACTTTGCTTACCATTCCTATTTATGCAAACCTTGGTTCTTATATAGCTAATGAATTAGCGCAGCAAAATATAAAAGTACAAGTAGAAGTGATACAGAAAAGTTTACTGTTACAAAAAGCTTCTAAGCAGCAAGCACCGTTATTTAGAGCTAGTTGGATAGCGGATTATCCGGATGCAGAAAATTACCTAAGTGTTTTTTACAGCAAGAATCCTTCACCGCCCAACTATACTAGATATAATAATTCTTCCTACGATGCTAAGTATGAGCAAGCATTGCAAACCATAGACGATAAGGAGAGGTTTTCGCTTTATCAGCAACTCGATAAAATGATAATTGAAGATGCCCCAATTATTCCATTATGGTACGATGAGGCAATACATTTAGTAAGAAAAAATGTCACTGGGTTTTATCCTAATAGTTTAAATATGCTGGAGTTGAGGCGAGTAAGAAAGTAACACTGTTCTGATAGGCCATAAAAAAATAGCCCCATTTCTGGAGCTGTCTTTTTAAAATATTTGAAGGCTTAATTATACTAAAGCCTCAATCTTCTTTACAAAATTTGCTTTAGGTTGTGCACCTACTAATTTATCTACAACCTCTCCACCTTTAAGGAAAAGGATAGCAGGAATACTAGTAATGCCATATTGTGCACTTACTTCTGGATTGTTATCCACGTTAAGCTTACCTATGTTTACTTTGCCTTCATATTCTGTAGCCAATTCTTCAATTACTGGACCGATTGCACGGCAAGGACCGCACCATTCTGCCCAAAAATCTACAATTGTAAGTTTATCTGATTCAAGCACATCTGCTTTAAAGTTTGCGTCGCTAAATTCTTTTGCCATTGTTTTTTATTTTTGTGTTATTATAATAATTGTTGTTAGTACAAAGATGCTACCAAGTTTAATAATTTACGTTTTTTGTCGTTTTTTGTATTTCAATTCAGTTCTGTCTGCTAAAACGACAGATTGGCCGTGTTAATTTAGAATGACTTTCACATCTATCATGTTGTTCTTCATCAAATACTGCGCAATATCGTCTGTAATACTAATTCCATAATCCATTGATCGCATGGTAGTTGTATGATTATCTAGGTTATCAAATATCTTCACTACTAACTTCGTAGCACCAGGGTTTTGTTGCACATAATTAGTAATAAAGCTAGAGAATTTTTCATTCACATCTTCTATATTCACACCGAGCATCAACTGGTTAGATAGTTTTTTCTTTAATGATTCTAATAAACTCAGACTCCCGATTTTAAACTCCCATCCTCTATATCCGTTTCTAAATGCACCATCTATACAAATGATGCAACCTTTCTCTAGGAATGGTTTGTACAGTTGATAATCTTCACTCCACAAAGGGAACTCTACTTTGCCGCTATAATCTTCTATTTGAAGAATGGCAAAATTCTTACCAGTCTTTGTCATTCTATGCTGCGCATCTGTTACAAGCCCCGCTAGTCTAAAAGGAGAAGTAATGGGTGCTGTTTCAATGTCCGTTTTTACTTCTAAGAAATTAGCAATATTGGTAATATTATAATGAGTCATTTCAAACTTGAAATTATCTAGCGGATGGCCACTTATATACATTCCTGTGACTTCTTTTTCGTAATCTAGTTTTTCTATTAATTCCCAAGGTTTGCAAGGTAATAATTTGGGCGGCTCTATGGCTGGTAGGTCTTCACTACCGAACAATAGGTTCATATTGTTAGTAGATTGGTTTTGTACCACTGCACCAAATTTAGTAATCTTTTCTAAGGCAGAAATATCTCCTGGAGCTTGGTACAAGTATTCTGCCCGGTGCATATTTTCAAAACAATCAAATGCCCCTGCATAGATTAAAGCTTCTAAACTTTTCTTACTTACTGCTCGAAGATTTACTTTTTTTACTAGATCGAAAATGTCATTAAATTTTCCCTTTTTTTCTCTTATTTCTAAAATATTTTCTATCGCATTATCTCCCAATCCTTTCATTCCTTTAAAACCAAATCGAATTTCTCCTTTATCATTTACTGCAAAGCCATCGTCACTTTCATTAATGTCTGGTCCAAGAACTTTTAATCCCATTCTCCTGCATTCCTCCATAAAGAATGTGATCTTGTCTATACTACCAGCGTGGTTAAGTACCGCCGCCATATACTCACTAGGGTAGTGGGTTTTGAGGTATGCAGTCTGATAGCTCACAATACTGTAGCAAGTACTATGCGATTTGTTGAAAGCATATTGTGCAAACGCTTCCCAGTCTTTCCATACTTTTTCTAGGATTTTTTCTGCATGACCTTTACTTACTCCACCCTCTATAAATTTAGGCTTCATCTTGTCAAGCGTCTTCTTATCCTTCTTTCCCATCGCCTTACGCAGCACATCTGCATCTCCTCGAGATAGGCCAGCAAGCTTCTGACTGAGCAACATTACCTGCTCTTGATAAACAGTTATACCATAAGTTTCCTCTAGGTATTCTGCCATCTCGGCTATATCGTATTTTACTTCCTCCTTTCCGTGTTTTCTTTTTACAAAACTATCTATGTATTGCATTGGGCCAGGGCGGTACAAGGCATTCATCGCAATTAAATCTTCTAGTTTATCTGGCTTTAATTCTCTTAGTGCTTTTTGCATTCCAGCACTTTCAAATTGAAAAATACCATTCGTTTCTCCCTGTTGAAATAAGACATAAGATGCCGCATCATCTAGTGGAAGATTATCTAAATCAATGTCTATTTTATGATTTCTCTTGATGAGTTTTAGAGCCGTTTTTAAAATACTCAAGGTTTTCAGTCCTAGGAAATCCATTTTAATAACACCTGCTTCTTCAATAATACTTCCTTCTATTTGCGTGAGCCAAAGTTTAGATTCTTTACTTGTGGCAACAGGAATTAAATCAGTCAAATCTTGCGGTGCAATGATGATACCTGCAGCGTGAATGCCAGTATTACGTACACTTCCTTCTAGCTTTATAGCAGACTGTAACACTTTTCCTTGCTCACTATCTTCTTCAAAAATTGCCCTTAGTTTTTTTACATTTTCTAAATCATCTGCTGGTAGGTTCTCTTTTTCTTCCAGACTTTTTTCTCCATCCTTTGCTTCTTTTATTGTGATAGGCGCAGTAAGAATTCTTTTAAGATTAATACCTGGTCTTTCAGGAACAAGCTTGGTTAATATTCTACTTTCGGCCAATGGTAAATCCATCACTCGAGCCACATCAGCAATGCTGCTCTTTGCAGCCATCGTACCATAAGTAATGATATGTGCTACCTGATTTTTCCCGTACTTATCTACCACATAGTCTATTACTTTCTGTCTGCCTTCATCATCAAAATCTGTATCTATATCGGGCATACTCTTACGATCCGGATTGAGAAAACGCTCAAATAGTAGCTTGTATTTTATAGGGTCAATATTCGTAATTCCAATGCAATATGCCACTACGCTTCCTGCTGCGGAACCACGTCCTGGGCCAACAAATACGCCAATCTCTTTTCCTTTATTAATGAAATCTGCTACGATAAGAAAGTAGCCCGGGAAACCCATTTTTTCTATGACGTCGAGCTCAAATTGTACTCGCTCATCTATCTCTGGTGTAAGCACCCCGTAGCGTTTATTGGCACCTGCCCAAGTAAGGCTTGCGAGGTATTCAATCTGCGTAGAAAAATTTGCTGGCAGCTGAAAATTAGGTAGTAAAATGTCTTTATTCAGATTGAGTAAATCTATTTTTCCAACAATCTCATTGGTATTATCAATCGCCTCAGGAAGGTCGTGAAATACCTCCTTCATTTGCGCTTGCGTCTTTAAAAAAAACTGGTCA
>JBBRHK010000285.1:0-4127 GCA_038222815.1 Chitinophagales bacterium | reverse complement strand
AAAGCTACAAGCCGATATTGGAAGAAGAATACAACCAAAGGCTAAGAGACAACGCAATTAAAAGAATGAAGAAAACAATGGATAGGCTAGGAATAGGCACTAATGAACTCATAATGCAAGGTGGTTAGATGGAATAGAAGCAGTATCCTTTATGCAGCGAAGCGGAATAAAGATATAGCGGATAGCCGGAATATACTGCTAAATTAAAAGTTTAATGTTGCTGCTCCGAAATAAATTACAGAACATTAGCCGTTAAAAACGCTTGCATTTTATCAAAAGAATCTACAAGATTTGTGCCCACCCATCCGTGATATTCTGATGAATACGTGACCAATGAATTTTTGACCAAAACTACATTAAGCCTGGCGTGTAGAGCATCTTGCTGATCAGCACGCACCAGTGGATCTAACAGTCCTTGGAAAGTTATGGTGGCGGGACTGTTGTTAGTGATAAAATTTAATGGGCTGCTCGATTGATACAAAGGGGCATTTGTACTTGGTGTACCTTGTAAGAGTAACGCAATAGAAGCTGGTGGCGCTAATGGAGAGGCGGGGAAATTATACATAGCTACCATATCGCTAGGACCAAAAAAATTGACTACTGCCTTGATATTTGGAGTAGATTGCTTGTAAGATTGCAGCATCGCTAAATGCCCGCCAGCACTGGCTCCTAGGGCTACCCATTTACTACTAATTAGATAATTACTTTTGTTAGTATTGATAAAGTCAAATGCTAATTTTACATCGTTTTCTTGAGTAGGAAAACCATTTGTAAATGTAGTTGCATTGGCAAGTCGATAATTAATATTAAAAATTGCATAACCGGGCAAGCGTCTTTTTATAGTGTCCACATAGGCATTAAAGTCTGCCTTGTCGCCTCCTGTCCAACCACCACCGTGAATCATAACTATTACTTTTGTGTTGCCGGTATCACGATTTGCAGGTAAATAAATATCCATTCTTTGCATAGCGTCTGTTCCGTAAGCTACATTTAGTTTTGTCTCTGCTTTTATGGGATTATCTGCATCTTCTTTTGTACACGAAGTAAAAAAGAGCGTCATTCCGACAAATAGAATTGATATAATGTTTTTCATAAAGTACTTTTTAATAGCCTTAAAGTTAGACTATTAGTGACTTTATGAAATGTTATAATTACAATACAGTCTTTAATTTCAATTCTTTGTATTGCTTCTCATCGATGCCGCTAGGTGCATCAATCATTACATCTCTGCCACTATTGTTTTTAGGGAATGCAATAAAATCTCTGATGCTTTCGCTACCGCCAAGGATAGAACAAAGCCTATCAAAACCAAAGGCAATACCGCCGTGTGGTGGTGCGCCATACTCAAATGCTCCTAGTAAGAATCCAAATTTCTCTTGCTGCTCTTGCTCACTCATTCCTAGCGCTGCAAACATTTTTTGCTGTAAATCTTTTTGATAAATACGAATAGAACCCCCACCTATTTCATTTCCATTAAGCACCATATCATAGGCATTGGCTTTGATATTGGCATAAGGATGTTTTAAATAATTGGCAGCATCGCTTATGCTTGGCTCATTATTAATCATCTCTGCAATCTGTGATGGCTTAGGCGAAGTAAAAGGATGATGCCTTGCTACCCATCTTCCATTTTTATGTTCTGCTTCGCCTTCTTCTGCGGCTGCATATTCGAACAACGGAAAATCCAACACCCACAGCAGTCTAAATTCATCTGGCTTACGAAGTCCTAAACTCTCCGCCATATATTGCCTTAAATCACTAGCTGCTTTTCTGGTTCTTTCTTCTGCACCTGCGACGATAAGAATTAAATCGCCAGCTTTTGCGTTAGCTGCTGTTGCTAAAGTTTTTAATTTTTCTTCATCATAGAATTTATCTACACTACTCTTGAAAGTGCCGTCTTCATTGCACTTGATGAATACTAATCCGCTCATTCCTATTTGGGGACGCTTTACCCAATCAGTCAATTCATCTGTTTGCTTACGAGTATAACCACTACAACCCGGCACCGCTATGGCAATAACTGTTTCTGCTTGCGCAAATACTGGGAATATTTCCATCAATACTGCGTCTACAATTTCTACGCCCACAATATCATCATCGATTCCTGCAGGAAAAGTGTGTGAAGGAAATTTATAATTCGCCAACTTTACATCATACCGTACATCTGGCTTATCGTTTCCATAATTCCACATAGCCTGTTGCCAAGTGATGCGTTCTATCTTATCAGAATAATCTATTCCTTTCACATCTTTAAAAATATTGCGGAGCAACCCTTCAAACATTTGTAAAATATCTTCTTGCTCTACGAAGCACATTTCACAATCTATTTGTGTAAACTCTGGCTGCCTATCTGCTCGTAAATCTTCATCTCTAAAGCATTTCACAATTTGATAATACCTATCGTAACCACTCACCATAAGCAATTGCTTAAAGGTCTGTGGACTTTGAGGAAGGGCATAGAACTGTCCTTCGTTCATTCTACTAGGCACTACAAAATCTCTTGCGCCTTCTGGTGTACTCTTAATTAGAAATGGCGTTTCAATATCTAGAAAATTATTTTCGTGTAGATAATTTCTCGTGCTTCTTCCTACGGCATAACGCAACTCCAAGTTTTTTCTCACCGCTTGTCTGCGTAAATCTAAGTAGCGATATTTCATTCGTAAATCTTCTCCACCATCTGTATCATCTTGTATGGTAAATGGTGGAGTAATAGATTTATTGAGAATGGTAAATCTTTCTACCACAATTTCAATTTCACCTGTAGGAATATTCAAATTCTTATTGCTACGCTCACTTACTTTTCCGTGTACTTGTAATACAAATTCTCTACCCAATGCATTTTCATCAAGCTGCTTTGTCAGTTCTTCATTAAATAATAATTGACTGATGCCATATCTATCTCGTAAATCTACAAAAGTAATAGAGCCAAATTTTCTGATCGTTTGCACCCAGCCAGCTAGGGTAATTTCTTTATTTACATCAGCAATGCGGAGCTCGCCGCAGGTATGAGAACGGAACATAATGTGAGTGTTGTTTTTGAGGGGGCAAAGATAAGTTTTTGGGAGGAGGTTTTTTGCCACGAAGATTTTTTGCCACGAATGCACGAATGAAGGCATTTTCTGTTTGTAGTGACCACTTCTATACGTATGTCTGCCGCAGTGGATGCCTATCCAGCAATATTCTTCACCAGTGCATTCGTTATAACCTTGAAAATCGTGGGGAAGCAGCGAAAAAGATTATATATTGTCCTTTGTATATTACCCTATTCACCCTTTTATGAGAATATTTTTTACAATTTTAATTTCTTTCCTTTTATGTAGCTTAGGTTACGGTCAGACAAATCCGGAATTAGATTTAAGAAGGAGTGAGACTATTCATATATATAAGGTCAGCTTCAAGGAGGCCGAAAGGATGTTGATTGCTTATTCGATTGATATTGATAAATTACTCACAACTCAGCCATTCCGAATTTTTAATTTTAAAAGGGACAGCAGTGACTACTTACCTAATGGTGCTTATGTAAGCGTTTGGACAGTAGAGGAGAAGTTGTACGCAGAAGTATTTTGGAATAGTAATCTCAACTTTGCCACTTATAATAACGCTGCATACACAACTTACCTTGTCACAGATAAAAATGGAAATTCATTAACAGATTCAAGACTTGCCTTGGATGGGAAATTACAACCTGTTCCAAAAGATAAAATATCCTTCAGGCTACCTCCAAAAAACCTTGAGGATAAAATTATTTCTATTTACACGCCGACCGATACTAGTTTTTATGAAGTAGAAAGAGAAGATAGATACCCATCGGTTTCATCGCAGAAATGGCGACATTTTAAATATGGCAAGTTCTATCGGATAATTTCTTTTGTACCGAGAAAAGTAAAAACAATTTTTAAAAAAGATAAATGGAGAAGCAACAGAAATATTGGTCAAGGCTTTGTAGTGTTTAACCAACCAAAATACAAACCATTAGACACGGTATTTTTTAAGAGTTATATTTTAAATAGAAAAGGGAAGACTTATAATAAGCCTTTAGAAAGTTATTTTAGCTACTATGATAGAAGTCAAGAAAAAAAGATAAAATTACCCGCTTTAAAAAGTGCCTCTGACGGTGCTTACTTTGG
>JBBRHK010000284.1:0-4182 GCA_038222815.1 Chitinophagales bacterium | reverse complement strand
TGCAAGCGTGCAACTCGTAACAGAAGAGATTATTTTTCATCTTTTGAATCATCTACATAAAATAACTGGACTTGATACAGTGTGTATTGCCGGTGGCGTAGCGCAAAATAGTGTCGCTAATGGAAAGATTACTCGAAACACGCCTTTTAAAAACGTTTTTAGTCCTAGCGCAGGCCACGACGCTGGCATAAGTATGGGTGCAGCAATGTACCAGCTTTTTCACAATTTAAAACTGCCAGTAGTCGTAAGCGATTCACCTTATCTAGGCAGTAGATTTACTAATGAGGAGATAGAAAAAGTTTTAGTAAAAGAAGGAATTGCATTTAAAAAATATGATGATGATGCTTTGTATGATGTAGTAAGTGATGCCATTATTGACGGAGCCGTTGTGGGCTGGTTTTGTGGGAGATCAGAGTTTGGTCCTAGAGCATTAGGCGGCAGATCAATCATTGCAGATCCGAGAAGAAATGATGCAAAGGAATTATTGAATAGTAAAATAAAACGTAGAGAAAGTTTTAGACCATTTGCACCATCTATCTTAGAAGAAGAAGTGATTAATTTCTTTGAGTTAAATGAGCCAGTACCTTACATGGAAAAAGTATTTCCAATAAAGGAGGATAAGCGTGAATTAATACCTGCTGTAACTCACGTAGATGGCAGCGGCAGATTACAAACTGTTTCTAAAAAATTATCTCCACGATACTATTCCCTAATAAAAAAGTTTTTTGAAAAAACAGGCGTGCCTATTTTATTGAATACTTCTTTTAATGAAAACGAGCCTATTGTAAATACTCCAAAAGAAGCGCTAGACTGCTATCTACGCACTAGTATGGATGTGTTAGTTTTAGAAAATATAGTAGTAAGTAGAAGATAATCTACAAGCGTTAATAACTACTCTTGGGTCATTTAAAAAAAAATCTGCATTTTTGTACTACCAAAGCAATAATCTATCCATGCAGTCGTTTCCAATAATAGAATCTCATCTCAAAGGAAAAATAACTCCTGCTATGAAAGTAACTATTATCACGGTCACCTACAATTCTGAAAGATATCTTCAATCTTGTATCAGTTCTGTACAAAAGCAGAAGTATGATAATATAGAACACATTATTATTGATGGGAATAGTGAGGATAACACTTTAGCAATCGTAAAGAGAAATGAAGAGTCATTATCTGCCTGGGTGTCAGAAGACGATAATGGAATGTATGATGCTATTAATAAAGGAATGAAGTTGGCTACAGGTGACATCATTGGAGTGCTCAATAGCGATGATATGCTAGAGAATAGTATGGTGATTCAAAATATTGTAGATGCATTTATAGAAAATGAGGTGAGTGTGGTGTATGGCGATTTAAAATATGTAGCTCAAAATGATTCTAAAAAAGTTTTAAGGGTTTGGAAAGGAAAGAAATATAACAGGAATAGATTTTTTGGAGGGTGGATGCCAGCGCATCCTACATTTTATGTAAAGAAAAATCTTGTAGAAGAATTTGGAGGGTATGAAAATCATTATCAAACCGCTGCTGATTACGAGCTAATGGCACGTTATCTTTTCCATCATCAGGTATCGGCTTTTTACTTAGACAAGTTTTTTGTAAAGATGAGAATAGGTGGCCAAAGTAACTCAAGCATCGGCAATAGATTTCGTGCTAACAGAAGAGATTATTTAGCAATGAAGAAAAATAATATTCCTTTTCCATTTTTAGTTTCTTTATTAAAGCCATTGAGTAAGGTACATCAGTTTTATGCAAAGGCGTAAATAGAAAGGAAATTAACTTTCACATTATTTATCATCCCTCTTTATGAGGGATTTTTTATTTTTACAGCATTATGTTATCATTCCTGAAGTCAAAACCGAAACAATATCTACCCTTTCCTATCATAACGGATATTCATTCCCATATTTTACCTGGGATAGATGATGGTGCTCAAGATGTGGAAAGTTCTATTGAGCTTATCCAAGGAATGAAGCAATTGGGTATTACGACTGCTATTGCTACGCCACACATTAAGAGTGATACATATCCTAATACTGAGGAAAGTATCAATGCTGCCTATGTGCTATTACAAGCAGAGCTTAAAAAGCAGGCCATTGATTTTAAAGTAGGTTATGCAGCAGAATATCTGATGGATGATGTGTTTTTTAATAGAATTAGAAATAATGAACCTTTGCTTTGCTTATCAGGGAAACATCTACTGGTAGAGTTTTCATTTGCTGTACCACCAATGTATATGGAGAAGATGGCGTATGAAATTTTGATGGCAGGTTATATTCCAGTCTTGGCTCACCCAGAGCGATATGTATATTTTCACGATCAGTATAGGACCTATCATCGACTGGAGGAACTCGGTTTCTTATTGCAAGTAAATTTATTATCTACAGTAGGTTTTCACGGTACTGCCATTCAAAAAGCGGCGAAGTATATTGTAGTAAATGATTTAGTATCATTTGTAGCTACTGATCTACACCACGCAAGAGGATTACAAGCGCTGATAGATGGCTCTCAAGAAATAGCCAATACAGTGGGTAAAAGCTTTAATGAAAATATTGATGTGACTAATTTAAAAGGCTAGGTAGTAATCTTGAAGTAATAGAGTAAAGTCTTTTGTATAATGATTATCCTCCTCCTTGATAGTAATAGATGTTTCTACTGCGTCAGATGTTACTCTACTGAATAAAAGTATCGTTCTGATAAATGGCTTATTGGTTTGATTTCGAACCCTACATAATTTTTTTACAAAAAACCCTTCTGCTTTCATAGCATCTATAAATGCTTCTTCTCTATTAAATGGTGCGAGTAAAGCAACAGTGGCATTTACTGTGCATAATAAATTGCATTGCTTAGCGAGCTGCTCTATTGTAAGTCCCTCTTGGTGCCTAGCTTGATTGACAGAATTATTTTCCGACAATAAGCTGCCTTCATAAAATGGAGGATTAGAAATGACACAATCAAAATAATTTCTTTGTTGTAATTCTAATATATCTTGTTGGATAATATCTACTTGGTTACTAAAACTTGTATTGGCTACATTCTGGGAAGCAGTGATAGCGGCAGTTTCATCAATCTCTACCCCTAGGATTGATGTGTTTATTTTTTGTGCTAGCATTAAGGCAAGCAAACCTGTTCCTGTACCAATGTCGATGATGTATTTATAACTGTGGCTATCCATTAGTAGTCCATTGACCACCCAAGCGCCAAATAAACAACTGTCAGTACACACCTTCATAGCACAACCTTCTTGCGAAATGGTAAATGCTTTAAATTGAAAATAGTTATTAGCCATTATTTTAAAACCTCACTGGTAGTGTGAAAAATGATGTCTGGATTATTAGTAATTTCTGTATTCAAGAACCATTCACTTTCTGCCAAGTAAACGAGTTGCCCGTCCTTATCTTGTGCAATATTTTTTTGCTTAAACTTTACAAAGTCTTCTAGCTTCTTAGGATCTGCACTACTGAGCCAGCAAGCTTTTACAAATGGAAGAGAATTCATTTGCACACTAGCACCATATTCTTGTAGTAGTCTGTATTGTATTACTTCAAATTGTAAATCTCCTACACAACCTATAATTTTTTTGTTCCCACCAAATTGTGTGAAGAGCTGTGCCACACCTTCATCCGTCAATTGAGAAACACCTTTTTCTAATTGTTTAGTCTTCATAGGATCCTTATTCACGATTTCTCTGAAGATCTCTGGAGAAAAAGTAGGGATGCCATTGAAATAAAAATTCTCTCCCTCGGTAAGCGTGTCGCCTATTTTAAAATTACCTGTATCAAATAAGCCAACCACATCACCCGGATAAGCTTCTTCTATCACATCTTTTTGTCGAGCAAGAAAACTATATGGATTAGTGAAACGCACATCCTTATCTAGTCTTACATGATTATAATAAGTATTCCTTGCAAACCTACCGCTGCACACTCTTAAGAAGGCGATTCTATCTCTATGTTTTGGGTCAAGATTAGCGTGAATTTTGAAGATGAACCCGCTAAATTTATCTTCACTAGGTAGCACTTCTCTCACTGTTGTATTTCTTGGTCGAGGTGTAGGAGCTATGCGGATAAAGGAGTCTAGCATTTCTCTTACACCAAAATTATTTACCGCACTACCAAAAAATACTGGTGCAGTATGGCCACTCAAGTAATCTTCATCATTTAATTCTCCATAAACTCCATCTAT